>CALAED010000511.1 GCA_937891035.1 uncultured Thermomonosporaceae bacterium
CCCGCCCCGCCCGCCGCAGCGCCGCGGCCGCGACTTGATGACCGCGCGCGGCGTCAGCGGACAGGTCCACGCCGGTGACCGTGCCGCCCTGCCGCCAGCCCTGCGCCTGCGCCCACGCGACGAGGTTGGGGCCGCGGGCGACGGCCTCCAGGCACCCGCGACCGCCGCACAGGCAGTCCGGGCCGCCGGGGTCCACGACGACATGGCCGATATGACCCGCATTGCCGCTGGCTCCGTCGACCAGCCGGCCGTCCAGGACGAGCCCGCCGCCCACGCCGGTCGACACCACCATGCCGAGCACGTTGTCGCGGCCGCGCCCGGCACCGCGCCAGTGCTCTCCGACCGCCACGCAGACCGCGTCGTTGTGCACCCGTACGGGAGTCGACGGAAATCGCTCGGCCAGCCGCTCCCGCAGCGGAAAGTCTCGCCAGGCCGGGATGCTGAGTGGGGAGACCTCGGCGGCCGGCCAGGTCATCGGGCCGCCGCAGCCGACCCCAACGCCGGCGAGCGGCGGGTCTCCGTGCTCGGCGAGCAGCTTGCCGAGCAGCGCGACGAGCGTACGCCACAGGGCCTCGCCGTCGAGCCCCGTCGGGGTCTCGACCCGGGCGTAGCCGGCCAGCCTGCCCTGTGGCTCCACGAGCGCCGCGGCGAGCTTGGTGCCGCCGATGTCGACCGCGAGCGCGAGGTCGTCACTCGCCATGCGCCGACGCCGCGTCCGCGGGACCGAAGGCCAGGATCGACGCGGTGAAGCCGTGCACGTGGTTGCGGCCGCCCACCGGGCCGATCTCTCCGGCGGCGAAGAAGCCGCCGACGCCGCCCGCGGTGAGCGCGCGCCGCACCACCTCGATGTCGTGATCGGAGGTGGGGAACATCGCGCGCCCGCGCGCGTTGCACGAAAACAGCAGGGCGCCCTCGACGGACGGCAGGTCGAAGCGGTCGAGCAGCCCGGTCAGGTCGTCTTCCGCGGCGCTCGCGTCGCGCACCTGGAACCGCACGGTACGGCCCACCTCGACGACGTCGCCGATGGCGATCGCGCTCTCGTCGGTGTCGGCCCCCACGACCCCGCGCACCAGGAAGTCGCCCTGCTCGTGCTCTTCGGCGTACTCGTCCATGGCCACGCCGATCAGCAGCCCGCCGGCGGCCAGTGCCTGCTCCTCGGCGCTCAGCTCGGCGACGATCTGCTCGAGCTTGCTCAGGGCCGGCATGCCGGCCAGCTCGTACAAGATGTTGTCCTCGGCCTTGGTGACCACCATCGTCGGCCCGATCGGCCGGGCGCCCTGGCTGACCAGCGTCGCGGCGACGATGGGCCCGCCGAGCACCACCCCGACGGCACCGGAGTCGATCACCTCGTCGTCGATGAAGAGCCGGACCGAGCCCGGGCCGCCGTTCGCGCCGGCCAGCCCGCCCACCAGCGGCAGCCCGGGCAGCACGTCGCCGGAGCGCTCGACGAAGGCGTCCACGGGAAAGCTGTAGGGGTCGGCGAGCAGCACCCCGACCACGTCGTCGTCTTGCGCCTCGGGCATGCCGAGCACCATGAGGCGATCGTCGGTGCGCATGGTCTCCAGGCGGAAGGGCTCGAGCCGGGCGTCCGGCAGCACCGCGGTCCAGGCGCTCACCGCGCTGGTCTCTTCGACGCCGCGGCTGCCGCCGATCACGCCGGAAGCCGTGCAGCCGAGCACCGTACGGGCGTCCGCGGCCCGCATGGCGCGGTGGGCCGCCTCGGTCACCAAGTCAGGGTCGTCGCCGCAGACGAAAACGCAGGCCAGGTCGGGCCGGCGGTCGAGCGGCGCGACCGCCTGCTTGACGGCCGTCTCGGCGGCGCCGAGCAGATTGGGCCCGGTCGCCACGCCATCGCCGAATCGCGCCACTGGCTTGCCTCCTCCTGGGTCCTCGTCGTCCCTGTCCCCATCTGTTCCCTGGTCTCCCCAATTCTTCAGGTTCAACGCCGGACGGCTCAAACGGGTGCCATGATCGGCCGCAGGATCGCGGAACCTACCGAATCAGGCTCGGAGAGCTCGCGGAGAGCCCGCGGACAGGGGCTCGGCAGCGCTCGGACCTGGCCAGGACAGCTCCGGAGCGACCCGGGAAAGCCAGCGGAAGGACGCCCGAAAAGCTCGCTTCGCGGGAATGTCGGGGTGCGAGTCGGCGCATCGGCGACGTACTGTCGAACGCGTGCGTGCTACCACTCCGAGCGGGATGACCACCGTTGGCGAGCTTCGGACGAGCGGTCACGTCCAGCGGTCGGTCAAGACCGAAGTCCGCGACAATCTGCTCTCCCGACTGAGATCCGGCGAATCCCGATTTCCCGGAATCGTCGGTTTTGACGACACGGTTCTGCCCCATCTCGAACGGGCCCTGCTGGCGGGGCACGATCTGGTCTTGCTGGGCGAGCGTGGCCAGGGCAAGACCCGGCTGATCCGCACCTTGGTCGGGCTGCTCGACGAGTGGACGCCCGTGGTCGAAGGCTGCGAGATCAACGACCACCCTTACGTCCCGGCGTGCGTCCGCTGCCGCCGCCTCGCCGCCGAGCAAGGCGACGACCTGCCGGTCGCCTGGAAGCATAGGGACGAACGGTACGGCGAAAAGCTGGCCACGCCGGACACAAGCGTGGGCGACCTCATCGGCGACATCGATCCGATCAAGGTCGCGGAGGGCCGTACGCTCGGTGACCCCGAGACGGTGCACTACGGCCTGGTGCCGCGCACCAACCGGGGCATCTTCTCCATCAACGAGCTGCCCGACCTGGCCGAACGCATCCAAGTGTCGTTGCTCAACGTGCTGGAGGAACGAGACATCCAGGTCCGCGGGTACGCGCTGCGGCTGCCGCTGGACGTGCTTCTGATCGCCAGCGCCAATCCGGAGGACTACACCAACAGGGGCCGCATCATCACCCCGCTGAAGGACCGGTTCGGCGCCGAGATCCGCACGCACTACCCGCTCGCGCTGGCCGACGAACTCGCCCTCATCGCGCAGGAGGCCCAGGTCGACGGCCTCGTGCCGCGCCATCTCATCGAGGTGATCGCACGGTTCACCCGGCTGGTCAGAGACTCGCCGGCGGTGGACTCTCGGTCCGGGGTGTCGGCCCGTTTCGCGATCGCCGGGGCCGAGACGGTCGCCGCCGGCGCACTGCGGCGCGCCGCGCTCGCGGGCGAGGACGAGCCGATCGCCCGGATATGCGACCTGCCCGCGGTGGTGCCCACCCTGATGGGCAAGGTCGAGTTCGAGGTCAGCGAGGAGGGCCGCGAGCAGGAGGTGCTGGAACATCTGCTGCGCCGGGCCACCGCCGAGACCTACCGGCACTTCCTGGGCGGCGCCGACCTGTCCGGTCTGCTCGACAAATTCGACGCGGGCGACAGCGTCGAGTCCGGCGAGTTGGTGTCGGCGGGCGAGTTGCTGCGGCGCATCGGCCCGGTTTCCGGCCTGGCCAAGATCGTCGAACGGCTCGGCATGACCGGCGAGTCGCCGGGACAGGCCGCCGCCGCGCTGGAGTTCGTTCTCGAAGGCCTCTATCTCACCCGCAGGCTGTCCAAAGACGACACCCACGGAACCACGACCTACCGCACCTAAAGCCCCATGCCCGAAGAGCACATGAGCACATGAGCACATGAGGACGTAAGCAGCCAAACCAGCCCAGAGGGAGTGGCATGAGTCGGTATCGGTACGGGGCGTACCGCGAGGGGCCAGATCCGCTCGCGCCGCCGTACGACGTCCGCGCCGCGCTCGACTCGATGGGCGATTCGATCCTGGAGGGCACCAGCCCGGGTGACGCGCTGCGCGAGTTGATGCGGCGCGGGCTTTCTCCGCACGGCGGCGCTCCGCGCCGGCGCGGCCTGGATGACCTGCTGCGCCAGGTCCGCGAGCGGCGCCGGGAGCTGCGCGGGCAGGGCCGGCTCGACGGCACGCTGGAGCAGGCCAGGGCGCTGCTCGACAAGGCGATCGGGCAGGAGCGGGCGGCGCTGTTCCCCGACCCGAGCGACGACGCCCGGCTGCGCGAGGCCGAGCTTGACGCGCTGCCGTCCGACACCGCGCAGGCGGTCCGCCGGCTCTCCGACTACGACTGGCGCTCGCCCGAGGCCAGGCAGACCTTCCAAGAGCTGACCGACCTGCTACGCCGCGACATCCTGGACGCGCAGTTCCGCGGCATCAAGCAGTCCTTGGAAAACCCCGATCCGCGCGCCATGCAGCGGGTCAAGGACATGATGGCCGCACTCAACGAAATGCTCGAAAAGGACGCCAGGGGTGAGCACACCCAGGAGGACTTCGAGCGGTTCATGCGGGAGTACGGCGACATGTTCCCCGACAACCCGCGCAATCTCGATGAGCTCGTCGACTCGCTCGCCCGCCGGGCGGCCGCGATGGACCGGCTGCTCGCCTCGCTCACCCCAGAGCAGCGGGCCGAGCTGGGCGGGCTGATGTCCCAGGTACTCGAGGACGCCGGTCTCGCGATGGAGATGTCGCGGTTGTCTGACTCGCTCCGGTTGCGCCGCCCCGACCTGGCCTGGGGTAGCCCGGAACACATGAACGGCGACGACCCGCTCGGCATGAGCGACGCGACGACGGCGCTGGCCGAGCTCGCCGACCTCGCCGACCTCGAATCGGCGCTGCGCCAGGACTACCCCGGCGCCCGGATGGACGACATCGACGAAGAGGCCGTGCGGCGCGCGCTCGGCCGGCAGGCCGTCGACGACATCGCCGCGCTGCGCCGCATCGAGGCCGAACTTGAGCGCCAGGGCTACCTCGTCCGCCGCGGCGGCTCGCTCCAGCTCACCCCCAAGGCCGTCCGGCGCCTGGGCGAAAGCGCGCTCCGCAAGGTGTTCGCGCAGGTGGACGCCGCGCGCAAGGGCGACCACGACCAGCCGGACGCGGGCCAGGGCGGCGAGCTCACCGGCGCCAGCCGCGAATGGCGCTTCGGCGACGAACAGCCGATCGACGTCGTCCGTACGGTGGGCAACGCCGTCCGCAGAGGAGAACGGCTGCGGGTCCAAAGCGGCGGCGGCCCCGACGCGCCAGGCGGCGGCGCCGGCATGAACGGCGGCGTACGGCTGAGCGTCGAGGACTTCGAGGTGCTGGAAACCGAACGCCGCACGTCCGCCGCGGTCTGCCTGCTGGTCGACCTGTCGTACTCCATGGTGCTGCGCGGCACCTGGGCCGCGGCCAAGCAGACGGCGCTCGCGCTGCATTCCCTGGTGACGACCAAGTACCCCCAGGACACGATCAAGATCATCGGTTTCTCCAACTACGCCCGCGAGCTGCGCGCGACCGAGATGGCCGACCTGGACTGGGACATGGTGCAGGGCACCAACCTGCACCACGCGCTGCTCATCGCCGGGCGGCATCTGGACAAGCATCCGGAGTACGAGCCGATCGTGCTTGTGGTCACGGACGGCGAGCCGACCGCGCACCTGCGGCGCGACGGCAGCTCGCTGTTCGACTATCCGCCGTCCCCGGAGACGCTGGTGCTCACCTTGGCCGAGGTCGACAAGATGACCAGGCGCGGCGCGACGCTCAACGTGTTCATGCTGGCCGACGACGGACGGCTGCTGTCCTTCGTCGAGGAGGTGGCCAGGCGCAACGGCGGCCGGGTCTTCGCGCCGTCGGCCGACCGGCTCGGCGAGTACGTCGTGAGCGACTACCTGCGCACCCGCCGCCGCGCCGGCTGAGCCGGGCGGCGCGCACCGCCGACCCGTTCGGGGCGCCGAGTTGGGCCGCTGTGGCACGGCGGAATAGGGTCGCCTCATGTCGAGTTCCGACCGCCTGTTGTTGATACTGCACATAGGGTTCGCGATCTTTACGCTGGGCCCGCTCACAACCGCCACGATGGCGACCCCTCGCTATATCCGCCGGCACGATGTCGCGGTGCTGCGCTACCTCACCCGGGCTACTCGGATCTACGGCCTGGGCACGCTGGGCATCTTCTTGTTCGGGCTGTTTCTCGCGAACGGTGACCTCGCCCGGGTATGGCTGTCGGCCTCGATGACCCTCTTCGTGGTGGCATTCGTGCTCTTGGTGCTCATCGAGCGCGACCAGCGGCGCGCCATTCACGCGTTGCAGGTGGCCATCGCCGAGGGGCGGATCTCCCCGCCCGAGCGCATCAGCCGCCGGTCCGCGCAGGCCGCCACGTCCGATAAGGACGAGGTCGCGACCACCACCGGGACCGACGACCAGGCGGGCGGCGCGGCGACCGAGCGCCCGCCCGCGGACACGCCCGCCGCGGCGGGCACGGCAACGGGCGGCGCGGCGACCGAAGAGACCGACCAGGCGCCGCAGCGGGCCGCCGACGACGACATCGCCCGTGTCGAGCGCGGCCGGATCGCCAGCATCTCCGGGGTGGTCGCGCTGATCTGGCTGGTGATCTTGTTCCTCATGGTCTGGTACAGCCGGGGGTGAACCCGGCCCGTCACCGCCTTAGGACGAGGTGACCGCGTCGATCCAGCGCGCGACCATCGTGTAGACGGGGCGGGTGCGCAGCAGG
This sequence comes from uncultured Thermomonosporaceae bacterium, assembly GCA_937891035.1. GTDB lineage: Bacteria > Actinomycetota > Actinomycetes > Streptosporangiales > Streptosporangiaceae > CALAED01. Next base: position 6,473 of record CALAED010000511.1, read on the forward strand.
CCACCGCCGTGCGCCGCGCCCGGCACGTCCTTGAGGTCCGCCGACACCCCCGCCAGCGCCAGCGCGTCGCGCACCGCCGCGCTCTGCTTCGGCGGCACGAAGTCGCCGCGCGAATGCACGAACAGCATCGGCGCCGCGCCCGCCGTGACCTGCGGGGTCGCGTGGGCCAGCCGGAAGAGGCAGGCGGCGGTGTCGGCCCCGGCCGGCGCACAGCGAACCAGCTTGGTGATGGCCCTGCGAAGTTTGCGCTGGAGCGCGCTCGCGTCGGCGCGGCCGCCGTCCACGTACGCCTGGTACGGCGCGTTGACCGGCGACAGGGCGACCACCCCGCGCAGGTGCCGGCCGCCGCCTGTCGCGCCCAGCATCGTGGCGAGTTGGCCGCCGGCCGACGACCCGAGGACGACCATGCGGCTCGGGTCGAGGCGGAAGCGGCGCGCGTGCGTTCGGATGTAGCCGAGCGCCGCGGCGGCGTCATCGAGTTGGGCCGGCCACGGCGCCCGCGGGCTGAGCCGGTAGTTGGCCGCGAAGACGACGTAGCCGCGGGCGGCCAGCCGCCGGGCGATCGATCGCCAGGTCGACTTGTCACCCGCGAGCCAGTAGCCGCCGTGCAGGATCAAGATGCCCGGGAGCGACGCGGCTCCCGCCCCCGCCGACGCCGTCGATGCCGCCGACGCCGACGCCGACCCGGTCGGCCAGTACGTGTCGAAGCGCTGCGCCGGGTCCGTGCCGTACGCGAACGTCGCCTGGCGCACCCGCTGCCGCGGCGCGTGCATGGTTTGGGTGGCCCCGACGACCAGCCGCACGATGGGCGGGGCGCCATCGCGGGTGGCCCCGTTCGCACGGATCGAGGCGTTGGCCGCGGTCGGCTGGTTTCCCGCCGGTGAGACGAGGGCGGCCACCGCGGCGACGGTGGTCACCGCCGCGCAGACCGTCCGCGTGTTTCGTGCCCGCGTGTTTCGTGCCCGGTTGCGTGTCGGCATGCTCCGGGCACCTGGAATCTCCTGAGCTCCCCGCACATGTGGAGCTCGCCCAGTCGACGGCACCAGCGCCCCTCCTCCACCCCCGGGCTGACCGCCCGATACGCCGCCAGTGTGGACTGGCTGGCGACATCATAGGGGCTCAGGAGATGGCCTGCTCGAGATCGCGCAAGAGATCATCGACGTCCTCGATGCCGACCGAAAGCCGCACCAAGTCGGCGGGAACCTCAAGCGGCGAGCCGGCGGCCGAGGCGTGGGTCATCCGGCCGGGATGCTCGATCAGCGACTCGACCCCGCCGAGCGACTCGCCGAGCGTGAACAGTTTGGCCCGCTCGCAAGCGGCGAGCGCGGCCGCCTCCCCGTCGGCCAGGCGGAAGGAGACCATGCCACCGAAGCCGCGCATCTGCTTGACCGCGATGTCATGGCCGGGATGGCCGGGCAGGCCGGGGTAGTAGACCTCGGCCACCCGCGGGTGCCGGCCGAGCATCTCCGCCACGGCGGCGGCGTTGGCGCAGTGGCGCTCCATGCGCACGCCGAGGGTCTTGACGCCGCGCAGTGTCAGCCACGCGTCGAACGGCCCGGCGACCGCGCCCATCGCGTTCTGGTGGAAGGCGAGCCGTTCACCGAGCTCGGGGTCGGCCACGACCACCGCACCGCCGATCACGTCGGAGTGCCCGCCCAGGTACTTGGTTGTGGAATGGACGACGACGTCGGCGCCGAGGGCCAGCGGCTGTTGCAGATAGGGCGAGGCGAAGGTGTTGTCGACGATCAGCAGCACGCCGGCGTCGGTCGCGACCTGCGCAAGCGCGGCGATGTCGGCGATGCCCAGCAGCGGGTTGGTGGGCGTCTCGGCCCAGATCGCCCTCGTCTCCGGCCGCACCGCCGCCCGTACCGCGGCGACGTCGGCGAGCGGCGCGGGCGTATAGGCGAGACCCCACGGCCGCAGCACCTTGTCGAACAGCCGGTACGTACCGCCGTAGGCGTCGCCGGGGATGACGACATGGTCGCCGGGGCGGCAGACCGTGCGCAGCAGGGTGTCTTCGGCGGCCATCCCGGAGGCGAAGGCCAGCCCGCGCCCGCCGCCCTCGAGGGCCATGAGGCACTCTTCGAGCGCGACGCGCGTCGGGTTGGCGGTGCGACTGTATTCGTAGCCGCCGCGCGGCTCTCCGATGCGGTCCTGCTTGTAGGTGGAGACCTGGTAGATCGGCGGTACCACCGCGCCCGTAGTCGGATCGGGCGCCTGACCTGCGTGGATGGCCAGCGTGTCGAACGCCGGCCGCGGGCCGGCCCCCGCGGCGGACTCCGCCGGCTCCTCAGCGCCTTCGCTGAAATCTGGCATGACCTCGAGGCTACCGGCGGGATCGCCGGAACCGTCGGCACACCTCCGGTAATACGACCAAGAGCCGTCGGTAATACCGCCAAGAGCCGTCGCTGGAAACGGTTGCCATACCGGAGGAGGAGCGATCTCCCCCGAAGGTACGACTCCCGAATTCGACTGCTGTGGGGAGGTTTGATCGCCTTCGCCTCCCTACTGTCGGAGCATCGACCTTTCTGCCCCATCGCAACGGATGAAGGAGCCACCCGTGTTCGGATGGCTAGGACGTACCGTCGTACGCCACCCCTGGTGGACGATTGTCGCGTGGCTCATCGCGGCGGTCCTCTTGGTCGCCTTCGCGCCCAAGTTGAACACCAGCTCCAATCAGCAGGACTTCCTGCCCTCGAACTATGAGTCCATTCAGGCCAGCAGTCTGGCGCAGCGGGCGTTCCCCAGCGGCGACCAAAGGCTGGCGTTCGAGACCGTCGTGCTGAAGCGATCCGACGGGCAGCCGCTCACCCCCGACGACCAGCGGAGGATCGGCGCCGTCGCGACGGCGCTGCAGGCCAAGCAAATCAAGGGCGTGCGGGCCGTGGCCACCGACCCGGCGCGGTCGCTGGCGGCCAACCGCGAGATTCAGGTCATCACCGTCGGGCTGACGAACCAGTTCGACCAAAATACCTTCGAGACCAACAAGGACGCCGTCGAACAGGTCCGCGGCGTCGCGACGCAGCAGTTGCGGGGCAGCGGCCTGAGCTACGGCGTGGCCGGTGACTTCGCATCGGCGCTCGACAACGAAGAGTCCGACAACCAGACGCTGGCACTCATCGGAATCGTCACGATCGTGCTGATCATCGCTCTCGTGTCGATCATCTTCCGCAGCCCGATCGCGGCGCTGTTGCCGATCGTCGTCATCTTCCTCGTCTCGCAGGTGTCGACCGCCGTCACCGGCTACTTCGGCAAGGCGTTCGACCTCAACTTCGACGAGGGCTTCAACGTCATCATCCTCGTCGTGCTGTACGGCATCGGCACCGACTACATGCTCTTCCTGCTGTTCCGCTTCCGGGAGCGGCTGCGCATGGGCGAGGAAAAGAAGACCGCGATGATCACAACGGTCGAACGCGTCGGCGAGGCGATCGCCTCCGCCGCGGGGGCCGTGATCGTGGCGTTCCTCGTCCTGCTCCTGGCGAAGTTCAAGGCGTTCGGCTCGCTCGGACCGCAGCTGGCGATCGCCGTCGGGGTGATGTTCATCACCGCGATGACGCTCGTGCCGGCGCTCGTCTCCCTGCTCGGCCGGGCCGTGTTCTGGCCATCGAAGTCCTGGAAGAAGGAGCCGAAGGGGGCCCTGTGGACCCGCCTCGGCGCGGGGGTCGGCCGGCGTCCGGTCGTCGCCGCGCTCTCCTCAGGGCTCGTGCTGGTGGCGCTGGCCGTCATGGCGCTTGGGCTCAAGGCGGACTACGACTTCCAGGCCGGCGCCCCGCAAAACACCGAGTCGGCCAGGGCCTTGAAGGACCTGCGCGCCGCGCTGCCGGCCGGCCTGACCTCACCCACCGAGGTGTACCTGGAGGGCGACGGCCGGCTCGACCAGTCCCAGCTGCAGCGCTACCAGCAGGCGCTGACCCGTGCCGACGGCGTCGGCCAGGTCACGCCGGCGCAGCTCAACCCGAACGGAACGGTCGCCAAATACACCGTCATCCTCAAGCTCAACCCCAACTCCAACGACGCGATCGCCCTGGTCAAGGGGCCGTTCCGGGACGCGGCACACCAAAACGCGCCACCAGGCACGAGGGCGCTCGTCGGCGGGACCACGGCGGCGTTCGCCGACATCAACGAGGTCAACAACCGCGACCTGTCGGTGATCCTGCCCGTGGCGATGGTGCTGATCGCGCTGATCCTGGCGTTGCTGCTACGGGCGCTGGTGGCCCCCATTTATCTGGTGGTGGCGGTGCTGCTCGGCTTCGCGGCCACCCTGGGCGCGACGGTCGGGGTGTTCCAGTACGCAGGGGGCAATGAAGGGCTGATCTTCCAGCTCCCGATCATCGTGTATCTGTTCGTTCTGGCTATCGGCACCGACTACAACATCTTGATGATCGCCCGGCTGCGCGAGGAGGCGCGGGAGGGACATGGGCCGCGCGAAGCCGCCGCCGTCGGCATCCGGCACGCCGGGCCGACCGTGGCCGCCGCCGGTGTGATCCTCGCCGGCACCTTCGCGGCGCTGACGCTGTCGCCGCAGTCCACGACACAGCAGATCGGCTTCTCGGTGGCGCTGGGGATCATCTTGTCCGCCTTCGTCATGTCGGCCTTCCTCGTACCGGCGCTGACCGCTTTGCTCGGCCACAAGGCGTGGTGGCCGGGGCACGGCGACGCGGTCCGCCGTCGAGACGGCGGCATCGGCGAGCTCGCCCCCGACGCCACCGAACCCGCCGGCCGATCCTGACCTGATCTCCCCGACCCGCCGTGGGCTCGGCACCGTCAACGGCCGAGCGCACGGCGGCGAGGTCACGTCAGCGCCCCAACAGCGTCAGCGCGTCAACGTGTCATCGCGCGGTGTTCGGGGCGTTCGCGGCGCTCGCGAGGAAGGCGAGTAGGTCCTGGCGGGTGATGACGCCGGTCGGTTTGCCGTCGACGAGGACGACGGCGGCCCCGGACTTCTCCAACACGCCGTACGCCCGGCTGACCGCCTCACCCGAGCCGATCATCGGCAGCGGCTCGGACATATGGCCCCCGAGCACGTCCTCGAGCCCGGCCCGGCCGTGCACCAGCGCGTCGAGCAGGTCCCGCTCCACGATCGAGCCGACCACCTCGGCGGCCATGACCGGCGGCTCCTCCTTCATCACCGGCAACTGCGACACGTTGTACTCACGCATGATCGAAATCGCCGTGCCGACGGTCTCGCCCGGGTGAACGTGCACGAACTCCGGCAGCGGCTCGCCGTCTTCGCCGGTCGTGCTCAGCGCGACCTTGCGCGCCAGCACCTCCCCGACTTGGGCCTCCCCGGACGATGACGGGATGAACCCGTAGTCGGCCATCCAGTCATCGTTGAAGATCTTGGACAGGTAGCCGCGGCCGCCGTCCGGCAGCAGCACGACGATTACGCCGTCAGGTCCGGCGTCGTCGGCCACCCGCAGCGCGGCCGCGACCGCCAGGCCGCAGGAACCTCCGACCAGCAGCGCCTCTTCTCTCGCCAGCCGCCTGGTCATCAGGAACGAGTCGCGATCGCTGACCGCGATGACCCGGTCGCACACGTTCCTGTCGTAGGTCTGCGGCCAGATGTCCTCGCCGACTCCCTCCACGAGATAGGGCCGGCCCGACCCCCCGGAATACACCGAGCCCTCGGGATCGGCGCCGATGATCTGTACCCGGCCGCCGGAGACCTCCTTCAGGTAACGCCCGGCGCCGGAGATCGTGCCACCTGTGCCGATGCCGGCGACGAAATGCGTCACCAGCCCATCGGTCTGCGTCCAGATCTCCGGGCCCGTGGTCTCGTAGTGTGAGCGCGGGTTGTGCGGGTTCGCGTACTGGTCGGGCTTCCAGCCACCGGGAATCTCGCCGGCCAGCCGATCGGAGACGGAATAGTACGAGTCCGGGTGGTCGGGCGAGACGGCGCCAGGGCAGACGACGACCTCGGCACCAAAGGCCCGCAGCACGCTGATCTTGTCGTGCGCGACCTTGTCCGGGCAGACGAACACGCAGCGGTAACCCTTCTCCTGCGCCGCGATCGCCAGTCCCACCCCGGTGTTACCCGAGGTCGGCTCGACGATCGTCCCGCCGGGCCGGAGCGCGCCCGACTCCTCGGCGGCCTCGATCATGCGAACCGCGATGCGGTCCTTTACCGAGCCGCCCGGATTGAAGTATTCGACCTTGGCGAGAACCTGCGGCGCGCGTCCCTCTGTGACCCTGCGGAGCCGGACGAGCGGCGTGTTCCCCATCAGATCGAGCAACGACTCATGTACGTCCACCAGCGACATCCTTGTCGGTCAGATGTGGTCCCGGATCAGACGTTAGCCCACGCCGCGACCTCGTCGGTTCCCGGGCGATCACCACCGGTCTTGTCGAAGTCACGCACCGATGTCGTCGCGCGCTGCTACCGTCAATGCCCGCCGCGCCGACCGCACCTCTGGTGCCAGTACGGCCCGATGGACGACTCAAACCCCTGGAGTTACCCCTTATGCACCGACACAGCCGCCAACGACTACTGTCCGCGGTTATATCGGTACATCTGGCAATCGGCGCGTCGCTCCTCGCCACCGGCTGCTCCGGAGACGATGCGGGCGCGGACCGCGCCGCTCCCGCCGTGGCGTGGACCCATGACGGAGTCAATGTCGTGAGCAAGCCGGCGGTCGCCGCCGGCGTGGCCGCGGTGACCGAGCTGCGCGGCGATGGACGCCTGCGGACGTCCGTTTTCGATCTGGCCGGCGGCGGCCGGCGGCTGTGGACGCGGCCGGCGACGATGGCCGGCCGGCTGGCCGGCATGGGGGTACAGCCGCCGGCCGTCGTCGCCGGGCCGTCCGCCCAGCCGCTCGTTGTCGCCCTGGAACCGCGTCCGGCGAGCGAACGGGCGGCGACGCTGGTGGCCAGGGACGCGCGGACCGGGCGGCTGCGCTGGTCCCGGCCGGTCGACTCCACGTTCGGGCCGGCCGGCTGCGGCCCGTACGTCTGCGTGACCGAGTCCACGGCCCGCGCCACCGCCCGCTTCGTCGCCATCGACCCGGCCACCGGACGGAACCGCTGGAGGCTACCCGGAATCGCCGAGGTCGAGTGGGCGGACGCGCGCCGGGTGGTGGTGTTCCGGATGGCCCGCCGCCCCGTCCTCGAGGCGCGCGATCTGCGCACCGGCGCGGTCCAATGGTCGTTCGCCGTCGATGCGGCGGTGGGCGCCGGCATCAACCTCACCGGCGGGTGGGACTTCGGCGCGCTCGGCGACATCTTGGTCGGCCACATCGCGCCATACCGGGCCGGTCGCGGCAAACGGCTGTCGTCGTTCGGATTCTTCGGCGTACGGCTGAGCGACGGGCGGCTCGTGTGGCGGCGCCCCGCGCTGCTGCGGGTTTACCCCAGCGCCAGTCCGGCGATCGCGTTGATCACTCGCGCGGTCGACCGGCGGGGGCGTTATGCCGGATTCGTTCGGCTCGATCCCCGGACCGGGCTGACGACGGGACAACTGCCGGCCGCCGCCGCGCCGCGCGCGACGTGGTGGCTGTCGTTCCCCGCCGATCTGTCCGCGGTCGGCTTCCTGGTGCCCGGCCGCGCCGGCACGGCCTTCGACCTGAGCCGCGGCACGGCCATCGCGCCGCGCGGCCTGCGTGCCTGGTCGTTCTGTACGGTCGCCCCGCCGCCCTTGCAGATCGTGGGCCAGCGCGGCTTCT
>CALAED010000512.1 GCA_937891035.1 uncultured Thermomonosporaceae bacterium
CAACTGAACATCTTGCCAACTGAATAACCCGCCCCGCGGCCACCGGCCCGATTCGTCGAGGGCCGGTCCTCGGTAGTGGCCTCCGGGTCGCCGCCCGCTCCGCCCGCATTCCGGCACGGCGCACGGCGAGCCGAGGGCTTCGATCGAAGACCGGCGCATCGCCACACGGGAAGACGGTCGCGGGGACGCCCAACCTAAAGGAGGTAACCCGTGGAGGCTGTGCGCATCGATGGAGCGCAAAGCACCGAGGCCGTCATCGACAACGGCTCGTTCGGGACCAGGACCGTCCGATTCGAGACGGGCCGACTGGCCCGCCAGGCGGCCGGCTCGGCCGTCGCCTACCTGGACGACGAGACGATGGTCTTGTCGGCCACCACCGCGTCGAAGCAGCCCAAGGAAAATCTGGACTTCTTCCCGCTGACCGTCGACGTAGAAGAGCGCATGTATGCGGCCGGGCGCATCCCCGGCTCGTTCTTCCGCCGTGAGGGCCGGCCGTCCGAGGACGCGATCCTCACCTGCCGGCTCATCGACAGGCCGTTGCGCCCGTCGTTCGTCAAGGGCCTGCGCAACGAGATCCAGGTCGTCGAGACCATCATGGCGCTGCACCCCGACCACATGTACGACGTGGTCGCGATCAATGCCGCCTCGATGTCGACGCAACTCGCCGGCCTGCCGTTCTCCGGCCCGATCGGCGGCGTCCGCGTCGCCCTCATCGACGGGCAGTGGGTCGGCTTCCCGACCCATCCAGAACTGGAGCGCGCCACCTTCGACATGGTCGTCGCCGGGCGGGTGCTCGACGACGGCGATGTCGCGATCATGATGGTGGAGGCCGAGTCGACCCCCAGCACGCTGCGGCTCGTCGCCGACGGGGCCGTGGCCCCGACCGAAGAGACCGTCGCCGAAGGTCTCGAGGCGGCCAAGCCGTTCATCAAGGTGCTGTGCACCGCGCAAAGCAGGCTGGCCGCCGCGGCGAAGGAGACCGGGCAGCCGGGCGCCGAGTACCCGTTGTTCCCCGACTACCAGGACGACGTGTACGACGCGGTCGCCGCGGCCGTCACCGACGAGCTGCGGCGGGCGCTGACAATCGCCGCCAAGGCAGCGCGCGAAGCCGAGCTCGACCGGGTCAAGGCGCTTGCCGCCGACAAACTGCTGCCCGACTTCGAGGGCCGCGAGAAGGAGATCTCCGCGGCCTACCGCGCGCTGACCAAGAAGCTGGTCCGCGAACGGGTCATCCGTGACCGGATCCGCATCGACGGGCGGGGCCTGAAGGACATCCGCCAGTTGTCCGCAGAGGCGCACGTGATCCCGCGGGTGCACGGCTCGGCGCTGTTCGAGCGGGGCGAGACCCAAATCCTGGGCGTGACGACGCTGAACATGCTGCGCATGGAGCAGATGATCGACACGCTCAACCCCGACAAGACCAAGCGCTACATGCACAACTACAACTTCCCGCCGTACTCCACCGGGGAGACCGGCCGGGTCGGCTCGCCCAAGCGGCGCGAGATCGGGCACGGCGCGCTGGCCGAGCGGGCTCTGATCCCGGTCCTGCCGACCCGCGAGGAGTTCCCTTACGCGATCCGACAGGTGTCGGAGGCGGTCAGCTCCAACGGATCCACCTCGATGGGCTCGGTGTGCGCATCCACCATGTCGTTGCTCGATGCCGGCGTGCCGCTCAAGGAGATGGTGGCCGGCATCGCGATGGGGCTGATCAACGAGGGCGATGAGTACGTCACGCTGACCGACATCCTTGGCGCCGAAGACGCCTTCGGCGACATGGACTTCAAGGTCGCCGGCACCCGTGACGTCATCACCGCGCTGCAGCTCGACACCAAGCTCGATGGCATCCCGGCTTCGGTGCTCGGCGCCGCGCTGCTGCAGGCCAAGGGGGCCAGGCTGGCGATCCTCGACGTGATGCGCGAGGCCATCGAGGCGCCCGGCGAGATGAGCCCGAACGCGCCGCGGATCATCACCATCAAGATCCCGGTCGACAAGATCGGCGAGGTGATCGGCCCCAAGGGCAAGATGATCAACTCGATCCAGGACGACACGGGCGCCGACATCACGATCGAGGACGACGGCACGATCTACGTCGGCGCGACCGACGGGCCGTCGGCGGAGGCGGCGCGGCAGGCGATCAACGCTATCGCCAACCCGCACATGCCCGAGATCGGCGAGCGCTACCTCGGTACCGTCGTCAAGACCACCACCTTCGGCGCGTTCGTCTCTCTGCTCCCCGGCAAGGACGGGCTGCTGCACGTCTCCCAGATCCGCAAGCTGCACGGCGGCAAGCGCATCGAGAACGTCGACGACGTCATCAAGGTGGGCGAGAAGATCCAGGTCGAGGTGACCGAGATCGACCAGCGCGGCAAGCTGTCGCTCGTGCCCGTTGAGGTCATCGAGCGGGAGGCGGCCGAGGGCCCGTCCGGCGGCGCGGAGCGCCCCGATCGTGGTGACCGCGCCGACCGCCCCGATCGTGGTGACCGCGCCGACCGTGGTGACCGCGGCGAGCGCAGCGACCGGGGCGACCGCGAATCGGCCGAACGCCGTGAGCCGCGCCGGCGCCGCACCCGTGGTGGCGTCCGCGAGGCGGGCCGCGACGACGGCGGCGCCGAGCCCGCGGGCCGCGATACCGGACGCGAGTCCGGCGACCGTGACGGGTTCAACGCCGAGGGCGACCGCAACTCGTGACCGCCCCCCTGCAGGCCAGGCAGCAGCGACCTGGCACGACGTACACCGTCCACCCCGGCGCCGAGGGAGCCGGGGTGGTCCGGCGCACGGTCCTCCCCGGAGGGCTGCGCGTCGTCACCGAGACCATGCCGACCGTACGATCCGCCGCGGTCGGCATTTGGGTCGGCGTCGGCTCGCGCGATGAGGACCTCATCGACGCCGGCGCGAGCCACTATCTCGAGCATCTGCTCTTCAAGGGCACCCAGCGGCGTTCGGCACTGGAGATCTCCGCGGCCGTGGACGCGGTCGGCGGCGACCTCAACGCCTTCACCGCGAAGGAGTACACCTGCTACTACGCACGGGTGCTCGACTCCGACCTGCCGCTGGCCGTCGACGTCGTCTCCGACATGGTCACCGGCTCGCTGATCCAGGAGGAGGACGTCGAAGCCGAGCGCGGCGTCATCCTCGAAGAGATCGCCATGCGCGACGACGAGCCAAGCGACCTCGTTCACGACGAGTTCTCCACGGCGCTGTACGGCGACGCGCCGCTTGGCCGGCCGATCCTCGGCACCGTCGACTCGATCAACTCGCTGACCGCCGACGGCATCGGCCGCTACTACCGCGAGCGCTACCTGCCCGCCAACCTCGTCGTCGCGGTCGCCGGCAACCTCGACCACGACGAGGTGCTACGGCACGTCGACAAGGCCTTCGAGGGCGTGCTCGGCCAGGAGGGACTGCCCAGCCCGCCGCGCATCGGCGGCGAGGGCGCGGAGCCCAACCCCGGGGTACGCCTCATCCCCCGGCAGACCGAGCAGGCCAATCTCATCCTCGGCACGATCGGGGTCTCCCGTACCGACGACCGGCGGTTCACCCTCGGCGTGCTCAACTCCGCGCTCGGCGGCGGCATGTCGTCGCGGCTGTTCCAGGAGGTGCGGGAAAAGCGGGGTCTTGCCTACTCCGTCTACAGCTACACCTCGCAGTACGCCGACACGGGCACCTTCGGCGTCTACGCCGGGTGCCAGCCCGGAAAGATCGACGAAGTCCTGACGATCTGCCGCGACGAGGTGGGCAAGATCGCCGAGCACGGTCTCACCGACGAGGAGCTCTCGCGCGGCAAGGGGCAGCTGCGTGGGTCCATGGTGCTCGGGCTCGAAGACACCGGATCGCGGATGAGCCGCATCGGCAAGAGCGAGCTCGTCTATGAGGAGCTCCTCTCGGTTGATGAGGTCCTCGCCAGGATCGACGCGGTCACCCTCGACGACATCCGGTCCGTGGCCGCCGATGTTCTCGCCAAGCCCATGACCCTCACCGTCGTCGGTCCCTTCGAAGACCGCGAGTTCACCCTCTGAGGCCCCGTGCCGCTCGGGCCCGGCGCCGCCGGGCCCGAGCGTGCCGCGGTCGCGTTCGCGGTTTGGGCCGAACATCGACCAGATCTCGGTGGCGCCCCTTTCCGCGGCGGTAGGCTCGGCGTTGCCGGAGGAGGAAGGCGGCCTGGTCGGCCGTCGACCGAGGACACCGCGGCGCGGCGCCGGCCAGGCGACGAGCAGCCGGCGGCAGGTGTTCAGCACCCTCCTAGCGGGCGAGGGACCACCAGAGCAGGAGGATGACGGTGATCAAGGTCGGCGTGCTCGGGGCGCGAGGACGGGTCGGCGCCGAGGTCTGCGGGGCCGTTCAGGCAACGGCGGACATGGAGCTCGTCGCCGCGGTCGACATCGACGACGCGCGCGAGCCGCTGGCCGGCGCCGACGCCGTGGTCGACTTCACCCATCCCGCCGCCGTCATGGACAACCTGCGCTGGTGCGTGGAGCACGGCCTGCACACCGTCGTGGGCACCACCGGCTTCGATTCGGCCAAGCTCGACACGGTGCGCGGCTGGCTCGCCGATCACGCGGGCGCCAATGTGCTCATCGCGCCCAACTTCGCGATCGGCGCCGTGCTGATGACGCATTTCGCTCGGCAGGCGGCGCCGTTCTTCGAATCGGTAGAGATCATCGAGTTGCACCACGCGGGCAAGGCCGATGCTCCGAGCGGCACCGCCCGGCGCACGGCCGAGTTGGTCGCCGCGGCCCGCAAGGAGCCGTCCCCGGACGCCACCACCACCCAGCTGGACGGCGCCCGAGGCGCCACCGTCGACGGGGTGCGGGTGCATTCCGTCCGCCTGTCCGGCCTGGTCGCGCACCAAGAGGTGTTGCTCGGCGGCCACGGTGAGACCCTCACGATCCGGCACGATTCGCTCAGCCGCGAATCCTTCATGCCGGGCGTCCTCCTGGCCGTCCGTCAGGTCGCCGGGCTTCCCGACCGTCTCACCGTCGGCATCGAGCCGCTCCTCGGCCTGCGCTGACGAGGGCCCGTGTCGCCGTTCGGCAGGCTTACTTCCAGGGCTCCCAATCAGCGGTCGGGATGTCGAAGTCGAGTGGGTGCGGCAGCCGAATGGTGTGAGCGAACTCCCAACTCATCTGGTGTTTGTACTCGCCTGCGCTCCGGTCCGGATTGGAGAACAGGGTGCTTTGTGCAGCGCGCGGATCTTGGTCGACGAGCAGATAATATGGGATGCCTACGCGGGCGTACCCGTTCCATTTGGTGCTGATGGACAGGCTGGAGCGCGGCCGCCGGTCGTTGCCGGCGTTGGACGGAGAGGTGACCTCGACGACCAGCTGGACTTGCTTGGGGACTATGTGCTTGAGCCGCGCCTTGCGTGCCGCTTTCGCGACGTCCTTGTCCAGCAACGCCAGATCCGGGATGTATCCGTCGTGGATATCGCTGAGATCCAAGTCCATCGTGTGGATGCAGCGCCAGGGGAAAGCCGGGTTGGCCATCTCGGCGGCGAACAGACTGCGCTGGACGTCTTGGACTATGTCGTTGTGCGCATAGTCCGGACCTGGCGACACGACGATTTCTCCCCCGATGACCTCGACCCTGGTGCCGTCGTTGGGGAGGTGGAGATGGTCGGCCAGCTCGCCGCGTGCCCACAGGTTGTAGGCCGTGTCCGGCAGCGTGTGGAACCGAGCTGGGGCGGTGCTCACGTCCGGTGACTCCTCCCTCACGTTCAGCTCCAGTCATCGTAGGGACACTCAGCGTTCAGCGTACCCAGAACGGATGATCAGGCCGGGGAATCGAGCAGGTGGAGCGGTTCGGCGTAGTGGCAGGCGACGGGGGCGCCGGTGCCGCGGTCGACGAGCTCGGGGACCTCGTCGACGCACTTGTTCCGTTCGGGTTCGGTGAGCTGACCGGCGAACTTGGGGCAGCGAGTGCGAAAGCGGCAGCCGCTCGGCGGGGAAATCGGATTCGGTACGTCGCCGGTCAGCAGGATGCGCCGGCGGGCGCGTTCCCGGCGCGGATCGGGCAGCGGGATCGCCGAGATCAGCGCCTGGGTGTACGGGTGGGCCGGGCTGCCGAACAGCCGCGCGGCCGGCGCGACCTCCACGATGCGGCCGAGGTACATGACGGCGACGCGATGCGCGATATGTCGTACCACCGACAGGTCGTGCGCTACGAACAGGTAGGAAAGGCCCAGCTCTTCCTGCAGGTCGCGCAGCAGGTTGAGGATGCCGGCCTGGATCGACACGTCGAGCGCCGACACCGGCTCGTCAAGCACGAGTACCTTGGGCCGCAGGGCGAGCGCGCGGGCGATGCCGATGCGCTGCCGCTGCCCGCCGGAGAACTCGTGCGGGTACCGGTTGCCGTGTTCGGGGTTGAGCCCCACCAGCCGCAGCAGCTCTCGCACCTGGCCACGGCCGTCGGCGCCGAAGCTCCGATGGATCCGCAGCGGCTCGGCCACGATCTCGTTGACGGAGATCCGCGGGTCGAGCGCGGCGTAGGGGTCCTGGAACACGATCTGCAGTTCACGGCGCAGCGGCCGCATGTCGGCGCGAGAGAGCTTGGTCAGATCGCGGCCGGCGAACATGACCGCTCCTGAGGTGGCGGGCTGCAGGTTCAGCAGCGTGCGCGCCGTCGTCGACTTGCCCGAGCCGGACTCGCCGACCAGGCCGAGCGTCTCGTTCGCCCGGATGTCGAACGAGACGCCGCACACGGCGTGCACTTCGCCGATCTGGCGCCGGATGACGCTCTTAGATCGGACGGGGAAGTGCTTGACGAGATCGCGCACTTCCAGGACCGGCCGGTCGGCGGCGCCGCCGGCAGGATCAGACGGCGGCGCGGCCGCCGCGGACGGGGCGGTCATGGGGCGCTCCCCTCGCCGCCCGCGTCGGCCGACGTGGTGGCGAACACCTCGCCGGCCGCGGCGTCGACCAGCCGGTCGTGAAAATGGCACGCCGCGTCGTGGCCGGGCCGGCCGGTGCCGATCAGCGGGGGCTCGGTGGCGTCGCAGACGTCGGCCGCCAGCGGACAGCGCGGCGTGAACGGGCAGCCCGGCGGCAGGTTGAGCAGCGAAGGCGGCGACCCGGCGATCGGGGTCAGCCTGCCTTCGGGGCGGTCCATTCGGGGCAGGCTGCCCAGCAGCCCCAGGGTGTACGGCATCCGCGGCGTGTAGAAGATGTCCTCGACGGTGCCGGTCTCGACCAGTTTCCCCGCGTACATGATTCCAACCCGGTCGGCGTGCCCGGCGATGACGCCGAGATCATGGGTGATCAGCAGCAACGCCGCGCCGGTCTCGTCGGTGGCGCGCTCGAGCGCTTCGAGAACCTGTGCCTGTACGGTCACGTCGAGCGCGGTCGTTGGCTCGTCGGCGATGATCACCTCGGGGTCGTTGGCGATGGCGATGGCGATGACGATCCGCTGCCGCATGCCGCCGGACAGCTCGTGGGGGTAGCTGTCGACGCGCTGCGCCGGGCTCGGGATGCCGACGATGTCGAGCAGTTCGACGGCGCGCTCGCGGGCCGCCTGCCTGCTCATGCCGCGCCGGTGCGCGCGCAGCGTTTCGATGATCTGATGCCCCGCCGTGTAGACCGGATTGAGCGAGGTCATCGGGTCTTGGAAGATCATGGAGATGCCCTGGCCGCGGACATCGCTCAGCGCCTCCTCCGACAGGCCGAGCAGTTCCCGCCCGGCGAAGCGGACCGAGCCCCTGACCCGCGCCGCCGCCGGCAGCAGCCCCATGACGGCGAGCGAGGTCACCGACTTGCCCGACCCCGACTCGCCGACGATGCCGAGCGTCTCGCCGGCTCCCAGCGTCCAGCTGACCCCGCGTACGGCCCGTACGACGCCGTCCTCGGTCGGAAACTCCACGGTGAGGTCGGCCACCTCGAGGACCTTGGGCTCGGTCATTGACGGATCCTCTGCTGGCGGGGATCGAAGGCGTCGCGCAGCCCATCGCCGATGAAGTTGATGGTCAGCGCGATCACGATGATGAACAGGCCGGGGAAGTAGAACAGCCACGGCCGGGTGTCGACGGCGGTGCGGGCGTTGTTCACCAGCAGCCCCAGCGAGGTGTCGGGCGCCTTGATGCCGAATCCGAGGAACGACAGCGCCGTCTCGTACAAGATCGCGACCGCCACCAGGATGGTGGCGTTGACGATCACCGGACCGATCGCGTTGGGGAGCAGGTGCCGGAAGATGATGCGCGTGTCGCTCGCGCCCAGCGCCCTGGCCGCTTCGATGAACTCCTTTTCTCGCAGCGACAGCACCACGCCGCGGACGATCCGCGAGACGATCGCCCACTGCAGGCCGGCGATCACGATCGCGATCAGCCACCAGCTGCCGCGCGTGTTGCCGGCAAGCACCGCGGCCACCGCGAGCAGCGGCAGGGTCAGCACCAGGTCGGCGAAGCGCATCAAAAGGGCATCAACGAGCCCGCGATAGAACCCGGCGATGGCGCCCCAGACCGCGCCGATCGCGGTGGCGGCGACGGCGGTCAGCACGGCGACCTTTACCGACTGCTGGGTGCCCCTCATGACCAGGGCGAGCTCGTCCTTGCCGTCCTCGGTCGTGCCGAACGGATGTTTCAGCGACGGCGCCACAGAGTTGTCCGGCGTGAACTGCGCGTAGTCATAGCGCCACAGCAGCGGTCCGACGAACGCGAACACCACGACCAGGATGAGGACGAACAGGCTGGCGACGGCGAGCCGGTGCCGCAGGAAGCGGCGCACCGTGAGCTGGAGCTGCGTGCGCTCCCGCACCGTGAACTCGCGCTCCGCCGCCCGGCGCGCGGCGGTGTCAGTCATAGCGGATCCTCGGGTCGAGAACGGCGTAGAGCAGGTCGGCCACCAGGTTGAACACGATGACGACCGTCCCGGCCAGCAGCAGCCAGGCGAGCACTCCGTAGACGTCCACCTCGTTGATCGAGCGGACCAGGAACTCTCCGAAGCCATGCCATTGGAAGACCGTCTCGGTGAGTACGGCGCCGCCCATGATCTGGGCCACGTCGATCGCGCTGATCGTCACCAGCGGGATCAGCGCGGTGCGCAGCGCGTGCCTGATCAGCACCGTGCGGGGCCGCAGCCCTTTCGCCCTGGCGAGCCTGATGTAGTCGCTGTTCAAGACCTCCAGCATGGACCCTCGCTGATATCTGCTCCATGACGCGAAGTTGATGAGCGCCAGCGAGATGGTCGGCAGGATCATGTGCCCGATCGTGTCGGTGAACCGGTTCCACGCGGTGTCGACCTCGAGGAAGGGCGAATGTTCGCCGATCGTGTAGAAGATCGTCGTGCCCGCCTGCTCGTTGACCCAGATCCCGGCCTCCTTCAACAGGACGGCCAGCCAGAAGGCCGGCATCGCGAGGAAGAGAAACCCGAGGAACGTCGTCGTGTAGTCGAGCTTGGAGTACTGCCTGATCGCGCTGATGACGCCCACCACCACGGCGAGGATCAGCGCCAGCACGATCGCGGCCGTGATCAGCCGCAGCGTCACCCCGAAGCGCGTCCACATGTCGGCGCCGAGGTCGCGTCCCGGGTTCACCGAGGGCCCGAAGTCGCCCCTGAACAGGCCGGTCAGCCAGATCCAGTACCGCTCAAGTAGCGGCTCGTCCCAGTGCAGCCGCCGCGCGTACGCGTCGATGGCGCCCTGCGTCGGCGGCGGGCTGGCGCTGGTGGCGAAGTTCTTCACGGGATCGCCGGACAACGAGGTGATGACGAACCCCACGAACGTCGAGACGAGCAAGACGGGAATGGAAACGGCGATCCGCCGTACCGCGTAGGCGAGCATCAAACCTCTTCACGCCGGGTGTGTGAGACCGGCCGGCCCGGAGCCGCTTAGGCGGCTCCGCGCAGGCCCCACTCCTCGGTGTTGTACGGCGGGCCGGTGTTGGTGGAGTTGTTGCGGATGTTGACGAACCGGGTCTGAACGGCCAGGAATGTGGGCTTTTGGTAGAGCGGCAGGACGTACGCGTCCTGGACCACCATCGCGTCAGCCTTGTTGAGCAGTTCGGCGGCCTGTGCTGGGTCGCTCGCCGCCGCCGCGTCATCGATCAGCTTGTCGACCTGCTTGTTCGAGTACTTGCCGTAGTTGCCGCCACCGGCGGTGGTCCAGTTCTGCGCGGCGCTGTTGGTCGGGAACGGCGGCGCCACCCAGGCAAAGACGATCACGTCGTACTGGCCGCCGGCCAGCACCTGACCGAGCTTGTCCGCCCCGATCTCCTCGATGGTCACGTTGATGCCGAGCTGCTTCATCTGGGCCTGGAACAGCTCGCACTGCGTCTTGCGGATCGCGTTGCCGGTCGTGTAGCGGATCTTGAACGGCCCGACAGTCTCGCCCTGCGGGTCCTTGAGCGCCGTACCGACGCCGGTGTAGCCGGCCTGGGTGAGCATCTGCCTGGCTCGCGCGACGTTGCCAGAGCCTTGTCCCGTAGGGCTCACCAGGTCCTTGTAGCCGGGCTGACCGGGCACGTAGTTATGGCTGCCGAGCGGTACGACACCGGAGGTGAACTGGCCGACGGTCTTGGCGATGAGCGCCTTTCTGTCGACGGCGGTGAACATCGCCTGCCGCAGAGTCTTGTCCCGCAGCGCCGGGGTCTTGAGGTTGAAGTCGAAATGTTCCCACGTCAGGCCGTGGCTTATCGCGTACGTGACGTTCGGGATCTTCTTGACCTGGCTCACCAGGTCGACCTGTGGCTGCGGATAGATGCCCTGGACCTCGTTGTTTTGCAGTGCGGTCGGCTCCTGTGCCGCGTCGCTGATCACCCGGAAGATCAGTTTGCCGAGGGTGGGTTTGGTCTTGCCGTACCACCGGGGGTTGGGCACCAGCGTGGCGGCGTTGCCCTTTTGCCAGTTCTGCATGATGTACGGTCCGCCGGAGAACTTCGGCGGCGTCGTGTTGAACGTATGCCACGCCTTCGCCAGGCCGGCCACGGAGTCGAGGTCGCCGCCGTACTGCTTGGCGATGTGCGCGGGGAGCAGGCCATAACCCGCGCCGAACAGGTTCTGCCAGTCGGCGTAGGGCCTACTGAACACCGCGGTGACGGTCTTGCCGCCGTCAGCGCCGGTGATCGACTTGATCCGGTCATAGCCGGCCGTGTTGTTGGGGTTGCAGCCCCGGGTGCCGCTGTCGTCGCTCTCCGGAGGCAGGGGGCAGTCTCGGCCGTTTTGTGTCTTCCAGGCGTAGACGAAGTCGTTCACCGTGATCGGCGTTCCGTCGCTCCAGACCGCGTTCGGCTGGATCTTGTAGACGATCGTCTGCGGGTTGTCGCCGGTCTTGGTCACCGAGGCCATGAGGTCGGTGTTGAGCGTCGGCTTGAGATCCGGGGTGATGTTGAAGACCCCGGGCAGCAGGGTCTGCAGCACCTCGGCCGTCTCGAACGTGTTGGCGTTCGTGTCGTTGATGTTCCAGAGCTCGATGTCCTTCTCGATGACATAGGCGAAGGACCCGCCCTTTTTGGTCGTTCCGGAATTGCAGCTGTTGGGGTTCTTGGTGCAATCCGCGAGTCCTGCGCTCGTGCTCTCTTCCTGCGATGTTCCCCCACCACAGGCGGAGAGGACGAGCAGGAGTCCCAGAGTCAGCGAGAGGCCGGTCAGCCGCGCCCGTCGGTCCAGCATGTCGCTCCTTTTCGGGTTCGTTCGTCACAGCCCAGCGTGAACAAAACGCACCCACCTGCCCCCAGGGCGGGACTGGGTTAACCAAAAATGTAGAGACCTGAGTGATGCCTTGTTAATACCGAAAAATTGACGGCTCAACGATCGTGATCCGATCGTTATGGGGTGTTCTGGATCGCGCGCCGCAATCAGCGCGGGCAGGCCGATCAGCGGGAGGGGGTTTTCGCCGGGCGATCGAAGGATCGCTACAGTGCGAGGCCGACGGCGAGCAAGATTCCGAAGGCGATCTCCAGGCGGGCGGTCTGACCGAGGGCGGGGACGAGTTCGGCGCCGGTCGCGCCGCCTAGCACACGCTGAGTCGGGGGCAGCGACAGCGGCGCCGCGACCAGCGCCACCAGCGCCCACGGCCGTGGCGCGCTGAGACCGAGCGTGATCATGAACGGCAGGGCGGTGCAGGCGGCGTACAGCAGGCGCGTCCTGCGGTCGCCGAGCAGCACGGCCAGCGTGCGTTTGCCCGCCGCCTCGTCGCTCGGGATGTCCCGCAGGTTGTTGACCACGAGCAACGCGCACGCCAGCAGGCCGATCGGGGCGGCCGTCGCCCATGCGGTCCATGGCAGGCTCAGCACCTGCACATAGACCGTGCCGACCACGGCGACGAGACCGAAGAACACGAAAACCGACAGCTCGCCCAGCGCCCGGTAGCCGTACGGCCGGGACCCGCCGGTGTAGAACCAGGCCGCCAGGATCGCCGCGGCGCCCACCACCAGCAGCCACCATGTCGTCACCGCCGCGAGCACCAGACCGGCCGCCGCGGCGGCCAGGAAACACCCGAACGCGGCGGCCAGCACCTGCCGGGGCGGCGCCGCGCGCGAGGCGACCAGCCGCGCCGGGCCGACCCGGCGCTCGTCGGTGCCGCGGACACCGTCGCTGTAATCGTTGGCGTAATTGACGCCGACCTGCAGCGCGAGCGCGACGAACGCCGCCAGCGCCGCCCGCCACCACACCATGTGCCCGGCGCCGGCCGCGACGCCGGTGCCGACGACGACGGGAACGAGCGAGGCGGGAAGGGTGCGCGGGCGGGCGCCGGCGACCCACTGGGACACATCGGCCACCGGTTACCGTCCGGGCCGCGACGAGACGTTCATGGTGGCAGATTCTGCCGGATTCCGGACGGCCGTATCGGCGAGTCGCAGGGTCATCAGCAGGCCGAGCGCCAAGATGCCCGCCGTCGTAAGGGCGGCGCGCCGGGTCGCGACGGCGAGGCTCTCGTCGGCCGCCCGCACCACGTACGGGTCGGCCCGCACGGGCGGCGCGTCACGGGACGTCGGTTCGGTCCCGGAGGAAGGGGCTCCGGCGGGACCGGCAGGAGGTGGTGCCGCTGCGGCGGGCGGCGCTGCTCCGGATGGCGCGACGGGGGCGGCGCCGGCGGGCGCGGCCGGATCGGGGGTGGGCCGCGCGGCCGGCTCACGCAGGGCGCGGGCGTAGGTGCCGGCACTCGCCCGCAGCTCACGCGCCAGGGTGGGGTCGTGCGTACGGGCCGCCATGGCCTGGCCGAGGCTCGTGGTGAAGACCGCGCCGATGAGCGCGATCCCGACGGCCGCCCCGAGCTGGCGGGCCGTGGTGTTGGTGCCCGCGGCCAGACCCGACCGAGCGAGCGGTACCGCGCGCAGCGTGACGTCCGTGAGTTGTGCCGAGGTGAGGCCGAGCCCGACGCCGTACAGCAACATCCACGGCGCGAAGCTCCACCCGTCGGCACTGGCCCGCGTGGTCAGCGCGATCGCCAAGACCGCGGCGACCTCGATGAGCAGGCCGAGCTGAACGACGCGGGCCGGACCGTAGGCGCGCGACAGCCGAGCGGCGTTCGGCCCTGTGCACAAGGCGCCCAGCGCGAGTGGGAGGATCGCGGCGCACGTCGCCAGCGGCGAGCTCCCGTGAACGTTCTGCAAGAACAGCGGCAGCGCGAACAGCAGTCCCAGCTCGCCGACGCTGACCAACGCCCCTGCGGCGCTGCCGATGCGGAAGCTCGGGATGCGCAACAGCGTCGGATCGAGCACCACCGGACGCCCGGCGCGCGCTCGCGCCCGCTCGACGACGATCAGCGCGGCGATCGCCCCGGCACCGCCCAGCGCGGCGATCGGAACGGGGGACAGGCCGGACAGCCGAAAGGGGCCGGCGGTGAACGGACCGACCGCCCACCACCAGCCGTAGCGCTGACCCTCGATCAGGGCGAAGACGATCGCGCCGAACCCGGCCGCCGACAACGCGCAGCCCGCCCAGTCGAGCCTGGCCCTGACGCCGCCACCGCCGCCCTCCCGGGTCTCGGGGATGCAGGCCACCGCCCCGGCCACGATCGCCGCGCCCAGCGGCAGGTTGACGCCGAACGCCCAGCGCCAGCCGTACGACGTGGC
>CALAED010000513.1 GCA_937891035.1 uncultured Thermomonosporaceae bacterium
GGATCACCTGGACGCCGGGCATCTCGCGCTGGGAGGAACAAGAGCATGGCGTCTCCAGCGATGCTATCTCGCCTTCGGGACAAGGGCGTCCGCAATGGTTGGGACCCGACGATCCACCGCAATCCGCACCGTACGGGTGGTGCGCGCCGCACCCGGACGGCGGTCGGCGGGGGCCGGCCCTTCTCGGATGAAGAGCAGGGCGATGATGAACGGCCGGCGAAGCGGGTAAAGCCGTTAGAGGCTTGGTCAACATCTGTAGATCTCGTAGCTTTCGGCGTCGTTGTCGAATCCGTTCCGCTCCAAACCGGAACGCGACCCGCCCTTTTCGATGAGATAGGAGGTGCCGACCCAGTTGTCATCCGCGTAAAGCTTGACGCACTTACCGGTCTTGTTGATGATGGACGAAATCTCGTTGTCGCCGTTCCGCCAGGCGATGTCATAGCGGCCGGAATTCCCCGGCTGGTCGACGTACTTGCTGCCGCTGTAGCCGGGATCCTCCCACCTGCACACGCTGCCATCGACGCAGTCGGCGGCCGCGGCCGGGCCGGTCGGACCGCAGAACGCGAACGCCGATATGACCCCAATGCCGATCACGGCGTTCCGGAATCGCATCCTTCCTCCCCGAAGTCGATTGCGGCGACGGACCCAAACTACGAGAAATGACCAGGGCAGGGGTATCCGGGTAATCACTGACCGGCCACTGACGCACCGCAAGAAACGCAGGCATTTATGCGGCTATTTATTTACATTCCGGGAAAAAGGTTCCCCGCAGCGGGGTGCCGAGGCCACAGCGGTCGGCCCGCGACCACCCTCCGGGCGATCGGCGAAGAGGGGGGGCGCGACCGGGGGGCTTTCCCCTCAAGATCGCAAAGGGCACATCATGACGCGACGGAGTCTAAGGTGGCCGCGGTGACTCGCGCGGCGCCCGAGACGCCGACGGCCGACGTCGCCGCACCTCCCGGGGCCAAAGGGGTAAACGTTCGCGTAACGAACAAGTGGGCGTAAAGCGCGCATCCGGAACTGTCGTTCAGCACGGGGTGTGTCTATGGCCGGAACGGCGCACCATGATTTGGACGTGGCGGTTTCCGTTGCAGGGAAATGGCGCTACCGATCCCGACAAGGCGCTACAAACGATGCATACTGATCGCGTGCACGCGGACAACCCACCCCGAGATGGGCACCCCGGGCCGGGCGCCCCGCGGCTAGGGCCCGAGGATCTGTTCACCGGGTTGCACGCACGCCTGGCCGGCGTCCGCGCCGCCCGAGACCGGGTGCGTGCGCTGCTCGACGTCGTCGTCTCGATCGGCAGCGCCATGGACCTCGACGACGTCCTGCGCCGCATCACCCAGGCGGCGAGGACGCTGACCGACGCGAAGTACGGCGCGCTCGGCGTGATCGACGACAAGGGCGAACGCCTGATGGAACTCATCACCGTGGGCCTGTCCGACAGCGAGATCGCCGCGATCGGGCCGTGGCCGGAGGGGCGCGGCATCCTAGGTCGGCTGATCAAGGAACAGCGGCTGATCCGGCTGGCCGACCTCACCGAGGATCCAGAGTCCGCCGGGTTCCCCGGGGGTCATCCGGTGATGCGCCGGTTCCTCGGGGTGCCGATCCAGCTCCGCGACGAGATCTTCGGCAACCTGTACCTCGCCGAGAAGGCGGACGGCACGGAGTTCGACGAAGAGGACGAGGCCGTCGTCGCCGCGCTGGCCACCGCCGCCGGGGTGGCGATCGAGAACGCCAGGCTGCACGAGGAGCGGTGGCGCAGGGAGCGGTGGCTGGAGGCGTCAGCGGAGATCTCCACGGCGCTGCTTTCTGGCACCGCGCCCGCCGAGGTGCTCGAGCTGGTGGCCCAGCGGGCGCGTGAGATCTGCAACGCCGACCACGCCATGGTCTACCTGGTCGACGAGGACGCCGAAGAGTTCATCTTGACCGCGGCCGACGGCCCGTACGCCGACGACATCCGCGGGTTGCGCGTTCCGATCGAGGACGCGATCGCCGGGCACGTGTATCGCGGCGGCGCGTCCGTGCTGGTCCCGGACAGCCGCACCCCGTCCACCCGCGCCGGGCTGCCCGAGCACCTGCCGGTCGGCGCCACCCTGATCGTTCCGCTGGGCGTGGGCGACGAGGCGCGCGGCGTGCTCACCGTTGCCAACCCGCCCGGCGGACGCGCCTTCACCCAGCCGATCCAATGGGTGCTCGAGTCGTTCGCCAGCCAGGCGGCGGTCATGCTCGAGCTCGCCGAGCATCGCCGCGACGCCGAACGACTCGTCGTCCTCGAAGACCGCGACCGCATCGCCAAGGACCTGCACGACACGGTGATCCAGCGCCTGTTCGCCGTCGCCATCACCCTGATGAGCGCGCTCAAGATCGTGAAAAGACCGGAGGCGTCCGTGCGGGTGCAGCGCGCGGTCGACGAGCTTGACGACACGATCCGGCAGATCCGCTCAAGCATCTTCGCGCTGCAGACGCCCAGCGGCGACGGCGGCCTGCGCAGCCGCATCCACAGCATCGTCGACGCGGCGGTGGAGAACCTCGGTTTCGCCCCCTCGGTCCGGCTGGACGGCCTGCTCGACATCGCCGTGAACGACGAGATCGCCGAACACGTCCTCGCCGTCCTTCAAGAGGCGCTGTCCAACGTCGCTCGGCACGCGCGGGCCCATCGGGTGGACGTGTCGGTCGACGTCGCCGACGAACTCGTGCTCCGGGTGGCTGACGACGGCATCGGCATCGGCGCCGCCGCGGGCGACGACGACGGCCTGAAGAACCAGCGCGGCGGCCTGCGCAACATGCACGACCGAGCCCGTACCCTGGGCGGACACTTCGAGATCGCCTCCAAGAGCGAGGGCACGGTGCTCAGCTGGCGTGTCCCCGTCAAGCAGCTCGCGCGCTGACCGCGATCCCCCGGGCGTCGCGCCGAAGGCGAGTCCGAAGCCGACCCGCGGCTCCGACGTCTCCGGTGACCGGTCAAGCGAGAGGGGAAGATCATGGCCAAGGTGATCGTGGCGCTGACGATGTCGCTGGATGGATTCATCGCGGATCGCAACGACGGGGTCGAGCGGATCTTCGGCTGGTATTTCGACGGCGACACGCAGATCCGCCCCTACCGGGAGGCGGCGGACCGCGGCGTGCCCGTACCACCCTTCAAGCTCTCAGGCAGCAGCGCCGAGGTGTTCTCCGACCTGGTCGAAAACGGCGGAGCGGTCGTGACCGGGCGTCGGACGTACGACATCGCGGGCGCATGGGACGGAAACGGGCCGCTGCCGGGCTTGCCCCTGTTCGTGGTGACGCACCACGTGCCGGACCACGTGCCGCGTGGCGAGAGCCACTACACCTTTGTCACCGACGGCGTCGCGAGCGCCATCGAGCAGGCGAAGGCGGCGGCCGGCGACAAGTACGTCAGCCTCATGGGTTCGAGCGTCCCGCAGCAGTGCCTTCGGGCCGGGCTGGTCGATGAGATCCAGATCCACCTCGTCCCGGTGCTCCTCGGCGCCGGTATCCGGCTCTTCGATCACCTCGGCACCGAGCACATCGACCTCGAGACCGTGCGGATCGTCGACTCCCCCGGCGTCACGCACCTGCGCTACCGCGTCCGTAAGCAGCCCGTGGCTCAGTCACAGGCGGTGCCGTCGCCGTCGCGGTCGAGCCCGTAGACGTCGTCGCCGACCACACTCACCGGCCCCCGTACGTAGGCGGGGCCGTTGCCGCTGCCGCCCGCGCAGTCGACATCATCGGCGATCGGCACGCAGGCGCCGCTGTAGTTCGGGTCGCACTGCCGCACCCGCTTGGTGCCCACGGCGATCACTCTGGTGACCGGCCGTCTGGTGACCATCTGCCGCGCGAGTCGCTTCGCGGTGCGCACCCCATCGGTCTCCGTCACCTCGTAGACCAGGGTCTTGACGCCGGCCCGCCCCCGGGTCACGACCTTAGTGGTGCCCTTGGCCAAGGTCGCGTCCCGCACCGTCCTGGTGGCGAACGGAATCGCCCGCCTCTCGGCGACGGTTCGCTTTTCCACCACCGGCGTGGCCGGCACGCTCGCGCTTTCACTCGGAGCGGGATCCGTGCTCGTGGTCTGCTCCGGCGACGGCGCCACAGCCGACGCCGTGGACGCGGTTTCCGGCGCCGTGGCGTCCGGCCCACATGCGCCCAGCGTCAGCAGCCCCCCAAGCGCCACTGTGATCACTATCGCGCGCCTCATGGCTTTCCCCTTCATCGCGGCGATCCCCCGATTACTTGGTGAGACTCCGCGATTGCGCACTGAGATGACCGCGCGGCCAAACCCGGCCAACCGGCCCCAAACGCGCAGTGGGCGGTTGGGATCTGCGGGGAGTCCAACCGCCCACCGCTTCGCGAGTGTTGTCGCCCGCCGGGGGGGTGTGGGTTCTCAGCGGGCCTGGGTGCCGCCGCCGGGGTTGGCGCCGAGCGGGAAGAGATAACGGTCGGTGATGAGGTTGAGGACGCGCCGGGCCTGGTGGAATCGCTCGGCGACGTCGGCGACGACCTCAAGCTGGCGGGTGCGGTGCCGGGTGGTCTGCCAGGCGCTGCGATACCAGCACGCGCCGAGGTGTTCGAACAGCTCCATGGCCGGGGCGGTGACCATCCGCTCGGTCTCGTCGCCGTCCGCGCCGACCCCCGCCGTCCGGACGAGTCGGGCGGCGTCCACCGGCGACAGCGCACGGTCTTGGGTGTAGTCGGGGAAGACACCGGCGAGGAACAGGACCGTGTCGCCGAGCCGCCGGTAGATGCCGGGCCGCTCGTCGGCGGCGGTGGCGGTGAGCAGCCCGGCCAGGCGCAGCGGGTCGAGCTCGTTGAGCCGGCGCCACCGCCACCCCCGCTCGGTGTGGACGCGGTAGCGGCCGGTGCTTCTGGTGAAGGAGACGAGCAGCTCGGCCAGGAACAGTCGCCGCTGTGCCGCTTCGAGGAAGTCGGCCAGTCGCGGGGCGTCGAAGACGGGGACCTTCTGGCGCAGCCCGATGCGCTCGGTGACGTGGCGCATGGAGGTCAGGTCGTGGCGGGCCCGGTGCACCGCAACCGCGAAGATCAAAAATGGTGAGACGAGCAGCGGACGGCCGGCGATGACCGCTTGCTCGCCGAAGATCGCGTCGAACACACTTGGGCGGTCGAGCAGCGCCGGGATGGTTTCCGGGTCGTGGCGCAGCAGCGCCGCCGCCCGCGACGGCGAGACGGCACCTTCGTGGCCGCCGTGGTGGCCCTGACCCGGGTGGTCCCTCCGGTCGCCCTGGGCCCAGAGCAACTGAAGATCGATGTCGGTCAGCTGATCCGCGTACGAAGCACCGATGCGTCGCAGACCATCTATGCCATCTGCACCGGTCACGCTGTCCACATTACGACGAATCTCTGCCATTTGCCGCGCCCGTATGCTCCTCCGCGCCCGCCAGGGCGTGGATGACGCTGCGCAGGTGGGCGTGGACGGCCAGTTCGGCGGCCCGCGGGTCGTTGGCCCGGATCGCGGCGATGATCGCGAGGTGTTCGGGCAACGACTCGGTGGGCCGCCCCGGCTGCATGGCGAGCCTGAACTGATGCCGGACGCTTTGCGCACGCAGCCGTTCCAGCACGGTGGCGGCCGTGCGCTGGGCGCCGATCTCCCGGACGCGGCGGTGCAGCCGCTCGTTCAACCGTGAATAGCCGAGGACGTCACCGGCGGAGACCGCCGCACACATCGCGGCGCCGATGCCGTCCAGTTCCACGCCCTCGGCCGCGGTGATCCGCTCGGCGGCCTTGGCCGCGCACAGCCCCTCGAGCACCATCCGGACCTCGCAGATCTCGATCGCCTCGGCGAGGGAAACCGCGCGCACCCGGGCACCGCGGTTTTGCACGCGTTCGACCAGGCCTTCATGGGCCAACTGCAGCAAGGCCGTGCGCACGGCGGCCCTGCTGGCGACGAACTGCTCGGACAGGTCGGCTTCCACAAGACGCTGGTTCGGCACGAACTCGCCGCTGAGGATCGCCTCCCGGATCCCGTCCAGCACGAATCCGGCCGCGCCGGCCGGCCGCACCGCGTTCTCGCTCGCGTTCGCGTTCGCGTCGACCGTCGGCTCCACGTCTTCTGTGACTATTCGTGCGGCGCCGGCACGGGCGGCGTGCCGTGGGTGTGGAAGGACTCGATGGTCTTAAGCCCCCACGCCTGGCCCTTGGCCCGTTCGGCCTCCGTCCAGGTGACGGTGCGCCAGTCGGGCGCGAGCACCAGGCGAGCGCACGGATTGCACAGCTCGATCCGGTTGCCGCCCGGCTCATAGACGTACAGGAAGAACGTCTGCTGGATGGCGTGCTTGTGCGGACCGGTCTCGATGAACACCCCGTTGTCCAGGAAGATGTCGGCGGCCCGGAGGATGTCCTCGCGGGTGTCGGTGGCGAACGCGATGTGGTGCAGCCGACCGCGGCTGCCGGTCCAGTCCGCCGCGTAGACGAGGTCATAGGACTTGTTGGTGAAGTTGAGCCAGCGACCCGCGATCTTGCCGTTGTCCAGCAGGATCTCCTCGGTCGGCTGCCCGCCCAGTACGTCGCGCACGAACTCCGTACTCGGCTCCACCTCGGCGGCGAGGAAGTTCACGTGGTCCAGGCGGCGGACGCACACGCCACGCGCCGGATAGGCCTGTGCCTGGTTCTTCAAGGAGGGGGTCAGTTCCGGCGGCGGCCGGTACCACTCGGACTCCCAGTAGATCTCCATCTCGTGTCCGTCGGGGTCGCGGAAGACGTACGTCGGGCCGATGCCCGGGTCGCCGTCCCGCCAGCCGATACCGAGCCCGGTGTCCTTGATGGCCCGGACGAGCCGGTCGAGCGCCTCCTGGCCGCTCACCCGCATCCCGGTACGGCGGATGCCGGAGGTGTGGTGCGCGGTGAGCTTGAGGGTGTGATGCTCGTAGTCGTCCCAGGTCCGCAGGTACACCGAGTCGCCTTCGGCGCCGTTTTCCGTCAGCCCCATCACGCGGGTGAAGAACCACAGGCTCTTGTCCGGCTCCGGGGTCAGCAACTCCACGTGCGCGACGTGCGCGATCTCATGTTTGGGGGCCAAGGGTGGACTCCAGTTTCGGGCGGGGGAAGACGGTTCCGTCGAAGAGTTTGCGGGCCGTACGGACGATGCTCGACCGCCGAACGCGCGGCGGAATGACCGTGGTGTCGAGATCGACGTCGACTTCAAGGCTGCCGGTGGCGTGCTCGACGCTCATCGGCCGGCCCGGCTCGGGCAGGTCGGCGATGTCGTGCCCGACGGCCCCGTCGATCAGCAGCGCCGTCGCCACGGTCACCGCGCCGAGCACGCCGATCGAGGTGTGGGGGTGCAGCGGAATGAAGGTGCGGGTGCAGATCACGCCGCCCCGGCGCGGCGGCGCGACCAGCGTGGTCTTCGGTACGGACGAGTCGGTGACGTCGCCGAGCCCCATGAGCTTGCCGGCCCGCAGCCGAAGCGACTGGATGCGTTCGCGCAGCCGCGCGTCGCCGGCGAGATCGTCTGGCGTCTCGTAGCCGGTGACGCCGAGGTCGGCGGCGACCGCGACGACCACCGGCATTCCGTTGTCAACGCAGGTGACCTCGA
Source organism: uncultured Thermomonosporaceae bacterium (assembly GCA_937891035.1). GTDB lineage: Bacteria > Actinomycetota > Actinomycetes > Streptosporangiales > Streptosporangiaceae > CALAED01. Next base: position 7,553 of record CALAED010000513.1, read on the forward strand.
TGCCGTCGATCACGTCGCTGACCCGTCCGGTTGGCAACAGCGCGCCGCAGGCCGACCCCTCGGTGCCGGCGAAGTCCAGCATGATGGGCGCCGCCGTGCCCGGCACCCCGGAGATGGCGGTGTCGCCGTCGTAGTCGACGACGCCGCCCGGCGTGGGGAAGGTCGCGGTGGCGACGCTGCCCGAGTTGACCATGTGGATGCGGACGCTCGTACGCTCGTCGCCGGCGTCGATCAGGCCCCGCTCCACCGCGAACGGCCCTACCCCCGCGAGCAGGTTGCCGCAGTTTTGCCGGTCGGAGACGGTGGCCGCGTCGACGCCGAGCTGCAGGAACAGGTAGTCGACATCCACGCCGGACGTGGCCGGGCGCGGCCGGGAGATCACGGCGACCTTGCTGGTCAGCGGGTGCGCGCCGCCGATCCCGTCGATCTGCCGCGGGTCCGGCGTGCCCATGACGCGCAGCAGCAGGTCGGCGCGCGCGGCGGGGTCGGCCGGCAGGTCATCGGCGAGGAAGTACGCGCCCTTGGACGTGCCGCCGCGCATGAGCATGCAGGGTATGCCGGCCGAGGTGGCTGAGCTGGCCGATGACATGGCCCTCCTCGTCGCGGGTCGCCCCGTACGGCCCCCACACTCGGCGTGGTCGGCAAAATTGTCAACAATAATGGCGCACGTCCTCACCGCGAGCCTGTTTGCCCTGACCAGGAACGGGCAGGTGGCCGCCATGCGCGTCGTTATCGTGGGAGCGACCGGCAACGCCGGCACCAGCCTCGTCCAGGCCCTGGGGGCGGAGGATCGGGTCACCTCCGTGCTGGGCCTGGCCCGACGGCTGCCGACGTGGCGGCCCGACAAGACCGAATGGGCCGCCGTCGACGTCGCCACCGACGAGCTCGCCTCGCACCTGAGCGGCGCGGACGTCGTCGTGCATCTGGCCTGGCTGTTCCAGCCCACGCATGATCCGGTGCAGACCTGGCGCACCAACGTGCTCGGCAGCATGCGGGTGTTCGAGGCCACCGCCGCCGCCCGGGTGCCGGCGCTGATCTGCGCGTCCTCCGTCGGCGCCTACTCCCCCGGCCCGGCCGACCAGGGACGTCCCGACCACCCGGTAGACGAAAGCTGGCCCACGCACGGATGGCCGACCGCGGCGTACTGCATGGAGAAGGCCTACCTGGAGCGGGTACTCGACCGGTTCGAACGCGACCACCCCGAGCTGCGCGTGGTGCGCATGCGGCCGGCCTTCATCTTCAAGCGCCAGGCCGCCACCGAACAGCGCCGGCTGTTCGCCGGGCCGCTGCTGCCGCACCCACTGGTACGCCCCAGGCTGATGCCCGTCCTACCGGGTCCGGCCGGCCTGCGCTTCCAGGCCCTCCACTCCGCCGACGCCGCCGAGGCTTACCGGCTCGCCATCGCCAAGGACGTACGCGGGGCCTTCAACATCGCCGCCGATCCGGTGGTGGACACCGCGGTCATCGCCGGACTGCTCGAGGCCAGGTCGCTGCGCACGCCCGTCCGGCCGCTGCGCGCACTGCTCGCCGCCGCATGGCGCCTGCACCTGGTGCCGGCCTCGCCGCAGCTGTTCGACGCGGTCCTGCGCCTGCCCATCATGGACACCACCCGTGCCCGCGACGAACTCGGGTGGTCGCCGCGCCACGGCGCGCTCGCGGCCATCCAGGAGTTCCTCGATGGGCTCCGCACGGGCGCCGGCATGGAAACCCCGCCCCTGGCCGAAGACGCCGGCGGGCCGGCCCGGATCCGTGAGTTCGCCACCGGCGTGGGCACCCCCCCCAATACCCATCGCACCGGGCGCCGGCCCGACAGGTAACGAGGCTTGAATACGCGACCGCCGTGAAAACCGTGGGAATGGATCCACCGCGCCGGGGCGGCGGGTGCCCGGGCGCGGTGGGGTCTGGGATCGGCTCGGCGGCCGGGGTCAGCTCGGCGTCTCCGCGCGGGCAGTGATCACCGCCGCTTCGCCGGCCGCTACGGTGATCTTCATCGTGTGGTCCCTGACCGGCACGTACGCCGGGCGGAACCCGGGCCACGCGCCGTCGGTGCCGACCTGGACGCCGTCGACCCGCACCTGCGGGGCGTCGAGGGTGCGGCCGGCGCCGGTCGGGTCGTACGGGGTCATCCGGTTGACCATGGCCGCGGCGGCGGGCACGGAGACCGTGAGCGTCGCCGGCCGGTCCCCCTTGTTGATCAGGAACAGCCGCCGCTCGACGGGGCCGGTCTCGACGCGCCACGCCTTGACCGCCGCGGCGGAGTCCGCCGGCTCACCCGGCGCCGGCGTCACCGCGACCGGTCGCAGCCCGGTGCCGCCCTGCGCGAGCCGCCCGAACAGCAGCGTCGCGTAGTAGAGCGGAGCCGCGGACGGAGCGCCCATCGCCGGGCTCGGGTCGTAGTTGATCGCGTTGTAGTAGGCGTTGCCCTCCTCAGGGAAGAAGAAGGCGCGGACCTCGGCGTTGTGGAAGTTCACCCCTATCGAGCCGGTGCCACAGGAGGCGTTGGCCCCCGGCGCGTTGGGGGGTTGCGGGCACGCCGCGTGGAACATCAGGTCCAGCCCGTACGTCGCGCTGGCGGCGACGTTGCTCACGCCGTCGGCGCCGCGGCCCGCCGCGGTGTTCGTCTCTTCGAGTCGGTAGCCGAGCCCGCGGCGCGCGGTCTCCTGGCCGTGCACGTACGCCTGGTAGTCGAGGCTCGCCATGTGCTCGTCGGACAGCAGCGCGCCGATGCTCGGGCAGCGGTACGGCCGGTTCACACAGGTGCGGGCGAGCGGGTAGAAGTGGTCGCTCGCGTACGCCCCGAAGGCGCCGGCCCGCTCCCGCATCACCGCCGCGTTCGTGTCGAGGATCCGCGGCCAGTCCCAGAAGTAGCGGGTGGGCACGGTCCGCTGGTCGATGTCCTGCCAGGGCAGGATGTCCTCGCTGGTGTTCGGCGCGATCACCGGGAACGGACCGGTGACGGAGGCGTCTGAGTACGTCGTCAGATCGCCGAGGTAGCTTTCGAGGTCGTCGCGGTAGGACAGGTCCGGTTCGTTGCCCAGCTCGATGCCGGCGATGCGGCGTTCCGCGTCGGCGAAGGCCGGTGCGACCCCATCCCGGACAAAGCGTCGTGCGTGGTCCGGGCCGACGAACGGCCGCGTCTGGCTCGGCGGCGCCATCGCCGTGCCGAGCACGACCCCCCAGGACGAGCCTGTCGCGTTCAGAGTGGCCCTGATGGCGGCGAGGTCCTCGAGGGTGATCACCCGGTTGGTGTTGGGCGCCGCCGGGTCGAACGGCACGAGGTCCTGCGACGACCCGCCGATGCGCAGCACGCCGGGGCCGAGGTTGGACAGCAGCCGGGTGAAGGCCGGCCGGGCCTTCGGCCCCATGTAGCGCTCGATCAGCGACCATTCAACGCTGAAGCCGACGAAATGGCGTGGGATCTCGCCCTGGCTCGCCCGCCCGAGGTCCATCGTGACCGACCCCGCCGCGTCCGCGCGCGCCGCTCCTGGCTGGACGAGCAGCGCGACGGCCGCGAGGCCGGCGGCCACCCGAACGATGTTCCGCATAAATCTGTTCATGTCACCACCAATCCGGCGAACCGCCAGAACGCGCCTGGCTGATCCGCGGCGAAGTCGAGGCCGACGTCCCGGCGTAGCTCCGCATGCGCCGCAACCGCCGGACCCGCCGCCCGCGCATGAGCACTCCTCCCAGGTCAGCACCGAGAAACCGGTTTCCGATTGAGGAGTTCAGCACTAATTGCCGGAATCGTCAATAGATGGGGCCTGAGAGAGCTTTGGTCAGTTGGGTGAGGAGGGTGACTCGAATGACCCCAGGGGCGCGCCCGTTGGCGGCCCCGGCGGCGAGCCCGGCGCCATGCCGGTGGACTCGCGCACGATGAGGCTCGGCTCCAGGCGGACCGACACGGTCGACGTGCCGTCGCCGAGCCGCTCGCGCAGCAGCTCCCAGCTTCGCCGGCCCAGCTCGGCCTTGGGCAGCCGGACGGTGGTCAGGGCCGGCTGGACGAAGTCGGCGGTGGCGATGTCGTCGAAGCCGGCGACCGACACCTCCCCGGGCACCGCGCGGGCGAGGGCGCGCAGCCGGGCCAGCGCCCCCAGCGCGACGAGGTCGTTGAAGCAGACGATCGCGGTGACGCCGGCGTCGAGCGCGGCCGGGACGGACGCGTACCCGTCGGCGCTCTTCGAGCCGGTCGCCACGATGACCGGATCCGGCCAGCGCGCCTCGACGGCGCGCAGCCGTTCGGCGTTCGAAAACGACGAGGCAGGTCCGGCGAGGTAGGCGAGCCGGCGGTGCCCGAGCGCGGCCAGGTGGTCGAGGACCGCGTGCATGCCGTGCTCGGAGTCGATGACCACCGACGTGGTCAGCGGCGGATCGACCAGCCGGTTGGTGCACACGGTCGGCAGCCCCTTGCGTACGGCCCGGCGCAAATCGGCCTTGTCCGCCCGCGGCGAGCAGAGGATCAGCCCGTCCACCCGGCGCGAGAGATCTTGGATCAGCCGCAGCTCGGCCTTGGCGTCTTCGTCGGAGTCGGCGACGACGACGCTGAAGTCGTCGCGGCCCGCCGCCACCGTGAGGGCCTTGACCACCTCGGGAAAGAACGGGTTGGCCAGGTCGGGCACGATGACCCCGACCGTGCGGGTCGCCCCGCGCGCCAAGCCCTGCGCGATCGCGCTCGGCTGGTAACGAAGCTGCCGGCTGACCCGCTTGACCCGCTCGGCAAGCACGGGGTCGACCGTGTGCTGGCCGTTGAGCACACGCGAGACGGTGGCGCGGGACACGCCGGCCCGCCGGGCGACGTCGGCGATGGTCACCCTGCGGCCGCCCGCGGCGGCGGACTGACCTTGCCTGGACACGCCCCAACAGTAAGCCTCCGCGGGTCCTGCCGGTCACCGTGTGCGAGCGCGGCGGCCCGGCGATGAAAGTCTCCCGTCGTCCCTCAGCGGGATCCGGTGGCGGGGAAGTCAAGGGATGGTCAGGACAGCTCGGTCGGTGCTCCGCTGACAAGATCTTCCAGGTAGCGGCGAAACGAGAGGGGCGCGCGCCCCAGGATGGTCGACAGGACCAGGCCGTTGCCGGGCAGGCCGTGCTCGTCGTAGTGGGCGTACATCTCGGCGATCCGCTGGAGTTGCCATTCGTCGAAAGGCAGCCGGGACCCGCCGGCCCAGGCGTCGAAGCTCGGCTCGCTGACCTCGATGTCCCGGCCGAGCACCTCGCGCATGAGCGCGACGATGTCGTCGCGGTCGGCGATGCGGGCGCACAGCTCGAAGGTTCCGTAGGCGAGGCGATCGTCGGTCAGTGCGATCGCCGCGACCTCGACGACGTCACGGTAGTCCACCCAGGCGATCTTCGCCTTCCTCGAGAACGGCTCGCCGAACACGCCGGTGCCGACGACGGTTTGCCAGACACGGCCGATGTTCTGGTAGAACCGCGCGGGTTGCAAAATCGTGAATCGCATCCCGGACGCGTACAGCGCCCGTTCGACCGGGAGCTTGGCGGAATGGTTCCACAAGCCGTTGCCGGGGTGGATCACGGCGGAGAACACAAAGTTCCGCACGTCGGCCGCCGCCGCGGCCGCCACCATGTTGAGCCCGAGCCGCGTCTCGTCCCGATGAAACGCAGGGCCGATATGGAAGACGCCGTCGACCCCCCGCGCCGCCGCCGTCAGGCTGTCCACATCACGCAGATCGCCGATCGCGATCTCGCCGGCGCCGCGTGCCCGCAACGCCTCGGCGCGCTGCTCGTCCCGGACCAGCCCCCGTACCCGTACGCCCCGCCGGGCGAGCGCGGGCACCACAAGACCGGCCAGGCGACCGGTCGCGCCGACGACAAGCACGGTGCGGCTCGCGCTCGTGCCGAAGTCGGCACCGTTCCCCGTCGCAGGATCGTCCATAGGGCCACCGTAGGCGGCGGGCCGGGCGACCCGCCCGGCGACGTGCCCTACGAACGGAGGCGAACCATGTGGCCGGTTATTCGTTCCATTGTCTCGGCGAGGAGAGTCCGCTGATAAGCGTAATGGATGTACGGCAGTTCCTCAGCCGTGTTCCACCATTGCGCGTCGCGATGATCTAATCCGCCGTCAAAGGTGGTAGCCCGTCACCCGCATAGCGCATCACGCCGGTTTAGCCACGGCAGGGCGGATCTGCATGCTAGGATGGCATTCTAGAAGAAGCTCGACCGGCGGCTGCGAGCAGGAATTGGATAAAATGGAACGGCCACGAACAATAACTATCAATGGCGACCTCGGCAGCGGCAAGAGCACGGTCGCGATTGAGCTCGCCAACCGGCTCGGCCGGCGCCGGATCAGCATGGGCGATATCTATCGACAGATAGCACAGCAGCGAGGCATGACCGCGCTCC
>CALAED010000514.1 GCA_937891035.1 uncultured Thermomonosporaceae bacterium
CGGGACAGCCGCTCACCGAGGTCCACCCCTTCCGGTTTCCGGCCAGTCGCAGGCGCAGGTACGACCGGCTGCGGCGCTTCCCCACCGGGCTGTTGGTGACGGGCGACGCGATCTGCAGCTTTAACCCGATTTACGGTCAGGGCATGACGGTGGCGGCGCTGCAAGCGTACGCGCTGCGCCGGACCCTGGCCGGCGGCGAGCGCGACCTGGCGCGCCGGTACTTCCGCGCGGTGGCCAAAGTCGTCGCGCCCGTCTGGCGGTTCGGCCTGAACGCCGACCTGGCCATCCCGGAGATCGAGGCACCGCGCCCGGTTTCCTTCCGGATGGTCGACGCCTACATCAAGCGCGTGCAACGCGCGACGGCGCAGGACGACGTCGTCGCCTCCACGTTCTTCCGGGTGACCGGGCTCGACTATCCGGTCGGCCGGCTGCTGCGGCCCGCTATGGCCTGGCGGGTGCTGCGCCCGCGTCGCACCGCTCCTCCCACCGAGATCGTCGCCGCTCCTCCGCTCGGAACGAGCGCGGCCACGCCGTCGGCCACGTCGGCCACGTCGTCGGCCACGTCGTCGGCCACGTCGTCGGCCACGTCGTCGGCCGCGTCATGAGAACGTACGAGCTGACCGTGCGCGGCGTCCGTACGGTCGTCCGCGAGCAGGGCGAAAGCCGCGGCGGCGAGGCGGTCGTCTTCGTGCACGGCAGTCCGGGATCGGCGGACTGGGACCTGCTGCTCGGCCGGGCGGGGCGCCACACCCGGGCCATCGCCTGGGACGCCCCCGGGTTCGGCCAGGCGGCCAAGCCGCGCGACTTCGTGCATACCGTCGCCGAACACGGGGACTTCATCGGCGCGACCCTCGATGCCCTGGACGTGCATCGGGTGCATCTGTGCGTCCATGACTTCGGGGGCCCCTGGGCGCTCGAGTGGGCGGCGCGCGATCCGGGCCGGCTGTGCAGCCTGGTGCTCATCGACACCGGCGTGCTGCTCGGCTACCGGTGGCATGCTCTCGCCCGGATTTGGCGTACGCCCGTCGCGGGCGAGCTATTCATGGCGACGACGACGCGTTGGGCCTTCCGGCTGCTCGTCGGCCGCCGGGGCAACCCCCGGGGGACTGCCGGCCGAGTTCGTCGACCGCATGTATCGCGACTTCGATCGCGCGACCCGCCGGTCCGTGCTGCGGCTGTACCGCTCGCTGCCCGACCCGGCCGGCTGGTCGGCCGCAATGTCGGCCACGCTGGCGACCGCGCCGCCGGCCGGATTAACGTCCGGGCGACCGGCCGGACCGCCGGCCGCGCCCGGCGAAGGTGACCTCCCGGTGCTGGTGATCTGGGGGGCGCACGACCCGTACCTCCGCGTCGAACAGGCCGAGATCCAGCGCCGCACCTTCCCGCACGCCGAGGTGGTCGTCCTGCCGGACAGCGGGCATTGGCCCTTCGCCGACGACCCCGATGCGGTCGGCGCCGCCGTCGGCGGGTTCTGGGAGCAGGTCATCACGCGCGACCGATCCGTCCAGTGATCTTAGGCCTCCGTTTTCGGTCGCCGGCGCGTAGCCTGGTGCGTGTGGAGGAGATCTGGCGCCGGCTCGAAGCCTGTCACGCGATCGTCTACTTCGCACCGGAGGCCAAGCCCGTCTACACGGCCGCCGGGCTCAAGGGCTACTGGATGGGCTACTTCGCCTCTCGTTCGGCCGCGCTCGGCGCCGCCCCCGCGGACGTGGTGACCGCCGTCTTCTACAACTTCGCCCCGGCCAGGGTGGAGCGCGCCATCCCCGATGCCTGGGCCTACTCCTCGCCCGACGTCGTGCTGGCGGCGCGGCTTGAGGTGGCCGACCAGTCGCTGCGGCGGCTGCTCGGCGATCTCGTCACCGCCCCGTCGACCGCCGAGGCCGCCGCGCTCGCCCAACGCGCGGTCGCGGCCTGCCCACGCGCGGGGCGACCGCTGTTCGCCGCGCACGCGGCCCTGCCGGTGCCCGCCAAGCCGCACCTCGCGCTGTGGTGGGCGGCGAGCGCGCTGCGCGAGTTCCGCGGCGACGGGCACATAGCCGCGCTGCTGGCCGCCGAAGTGGACGGCTGCGAGGCCAACGTGATCTCAGTGGCGAAGGGCACCGCAGCGACCACACAGCGCGAATCCCGCGGTTGGACGGAGGCGGAGTGGGCGGCGGCCGCCGAGCGGCTGCGCGACCGCGGCTGGCTCGCCGCCGACGGCACGCTCACGACCGCCGGACGTCGCGCGCGCGACGACATCGAGGCCGTGACCGACCGGCTCGCCGCCCCGATGCCGGCCGCGCTCGGGCCGGCGGACCACGACCGGCTGGTCGACTGCCTGCGCCCCATCGTGCGACGCATCATGGACGCGGACGCCATCCCGTTCCCCAACGCGATGGCCCTCCCCCGCCTCGACGAGCCGGGCACCGAGCCGGTCATCGAGGCGGGAACCGAGCCGGGCACCGAGGCGGGCGGGGAGCCGGCGCCGACGAGTTCGGATTAAGGACCGAGTTCGGCCTGGCTCGCCGCGGTCACGATGGCGTCGTGCTCGGCGTCGGTCAGCAGGCCGCGCTGTCGCCAGTCGCCGGCGAGCCGGCCGACCGCGGCGCGGAATTCACCCATCTCGGCGAACGGCGCGTCGGCCCACAGGACGTCGAGGAAGGTCAGCCCGTCGTCGCGCGCGTGGTTGGGCACGCCCGAGCCGACCGATCCGAACACCACCTCCGGTTCGGAGCGGTGGAAATAGACGTGGTACGGATTGGTATCGCCGTTGTAGAACGGCACCAGCGTGTGGCCGTTCGTCGTAAACGTCAACGGCGTGCCGGTGGGCCGGATGGCGGTCGACAGGTCACCGGACAGCGCGAAGTCCCGGTAGAAGGAAAAGTCGAGGAAGGTCTTGGCTGCGCTCTGCACCACCAGCGGAATCGGCCCGTATGTGATGCATTGCGTCTGCGGCTCATCCAGCGCTCGTTCCATGCGCAGGCTGAACGGCATGGAGATGTCGATGGTGTCGCCCGAGCGCCACCGTCTGCGGATCGAGACGTACGAACCGGCCGCGGCGCGCGGCGATTGGCGGACGCCGTTGACGCGGACCGTGAAGCCCTTTTCCACCCAGTACGGCACGCGGAGCTTGACGTGCAGCAGGCCGTTGCCGCGCAGCGTCAGCCGCACCGCGCCGGTCGGGTCGGTCGGGAAGTTCGTCGTCTGCTCGATGACGAAGCCGCGTTCCGGCCACGTCAGGGTCGAGGCCATGTAGAGGTTGACGTAGAGCGTCGAATCGTCGATCGAGCGGAAATAGATCGACTCCTGGAACTTCGTATTGTCCTCGGGGCCGGTTCCGCCGTCGCAGTCGCCGAGGTTGCCGCGATACTGCCGCACCGCGCCGGGGTTGACCGGCAGGAAATAGGTCACCAGCGGGTCGGTGGCGCTGTGCGCGGCCTGCCGCCGCGCCAGGATCTGGCCGTACAGGCCGCGCTCGTAGTACTGCATGTACTTGGGGTCGGGGTCATGGAAGAACAGGCTGCGGCTCAGTTTGAGCATGTTGTACAGCGGGCAGCCTTCGGCGTTGGTGTCCTGGATCGTCGCGGCGATGACGTCCCGCTCGCCGAAAAGCTCGCCGCGGCCCGCCATGCCGCCGTGGGTGTAAACGCGGTGCGGGACGACCTGGTCCCAGAAGTTCTTCGCCGCCGTGTAATAGTCGGGCCGGCTGCGGTAGTCGGTCTGCTGCGCGTAGTCGTAGATCTCCAAATATCCCTGGTATTGCGGGATGTGCTGGTTGGCGTGTTCGCCGTCGAGGATGTCCTCGTCTTTGACGGAGGCGTCGAACAATTGCGTGTTGACGAAACACTGCGCGGTCTCGAGGTGTTTCGCGTCGCCGGTCAGGGCGTACAGGTCGGCCAACACGACGGGCATCGCGCCGTACTCGCCGGCGATGTAGATCTCCCACATCCTGTCGAGCTGGTCGCGCGGCAGCTTGGCCAGCCGGCTGTGCGCCCACTCCGCCATGCCGAGCGCGATGTCCAGCGCCTGGCGGTTGCCGGCCAGCAGGTAGGCGTCCAGCAGCCCGCGCATGGTCATGTGGTTGGTGTACCAGGGCGCCCAGATCGTGGGGTACGTCACGAACTGCTCAAGCTGGATGAACTGCGTTTCGGGATATGCGGCGAGATATCCGGCGTGGCTCGGCCCCGGGGCGCCGGTGCTGCCCACCACGACGGTGGCCGCCCGGCCACGCCCCGAGGAGTCGGCGACCGCGTTGCCGCCGGTCTCGTCGAAGCGATACCACGCCACGTTGCCGCCGCCGAGACCGCCGTCGGCGCTCGTCGTCAGGCGCTGGATCTCGGCCGCGCCGAGCGCGCGGTCGTAGACCTGGACCTCGTCGAGCGCCCCGCTCAACTCCGGGTCGCCGAACTGCGAACGGCCGAGCCAGTTGCGGTCGGTGGCGCCGAGACGCGCCGGCGTCAGCGTCATGGCGGCGTTGGTGCCGGCCACCGCGCCGTCGACGTACAGCGTCGCAGTGCCGCCGGACAGCGTCACCGCGAGGTGCGTCCACTGGTTCGCCGGCAGCGCCCGCGTCGCGGAGACCCGCTGTTCGGCGCCGCTGCCGCCCGTCGTGATCGCGAACCGCGGCCCGCCGCCCGCGCTGACGGTGAGGAACATGTACGACGTCGTCCCGGTGCCGAAGTCGAACACCCTCGACCACGTCGTCACGGCGGCGGGATTGACCCAGCACGCGATCGTGAAATCGGTGAGGCCGGTCACGATCCCGGCTGGCAGCTCGACATGTTGCCGGGTGCCGTTGAGCCGCACGGCATTGCCGAACCTGCCGGCGACCCAGCTCACCGGCGGGGGCGGCGGCGCCGGCCGGCCGACGGCCGCGTCGAGCGCGGCCTGGCATTCGCCGAGCGCGGCGACCATGTAATCGAGCTTTTCCTTGTACGTCGCGTCGCCGCCCCCCGCGTACGCCTGGGCGAGAAGCGTCATGAAATGCCCGGTCGAATGGCCGCGCAGGTTGCCGGTCGGAGTGTCCCAGACCCCGACCGGCCGCGCCCCCGGCGGGTTGGGCAGCCCGGCGTTGGCGCGGAAGTTGAACAGCATGTTGTCTACCGGATAGCCGTCCGCGAATTCCAGCATCAGGTCACGGCGCGCGGCGAAAAGACCCGTGCCGAGCGTCACCTGGTCCAGCGGGAAATCGCGCACCACCCAGCTGGACGGCACCGGCAGCGCCGCCGGCGGCGCCACCGCCGACCCATCCGGCGCCGGCTCCCCCGCCGCCCGGGCGGCGGCCTGGGCGGGCGGCTGGAGGGCCAGCGCCGATGACGTGCCCGCGGCCAGAGCGCTGTAGCGCAGCACGTCTCGCCGCGATACGTCCGTATTCTTTTGTCTATTCTCTTGTCTCTTCACGTGCGGGCCTTGCCTTCTCCCGTACCAGTTGGGTCGTACGAATGAGCGGAGAAGTCACTGGGACAGGATCTGCACCTCCTTGAGGCCGACCGCGAATCCAGGCCGGCGATCAAGCAAGACGCGCACCTGTTGTGCGTCCACCGCGGGGAACCGCACCTCGTTGAAGTTGGGCGCGGGCGAGGCGGGGCTCTTCGCCTGGCCAGGGACGTCCGCCCACGACGTTCCGTCGAAATATTGAATGGTGTAGGCGGCCGGCTCCCGATAGGTGTTGCCGCCGGAGCCGAATGCCTTGTTGCTGTAGAAGTACAGGCGCACCTGCTCGAATCGTTTCTCCTCGCCGAGGTCGACCTGCCACCAGTCTTGTGCGTTGGGCGATCCGAGGTCGCCCCAGATCGGGTTGGTGCCGACGTACGAACCGGACACCACGGGCAGACCGCTGATGGTGAAGCCGTCCACCGCGTTGGCCGGGTCGGTGGCCTGCGCCGCCGGGGTGGTCGCGGTGAACGACGCGGTGGCCTTCTTGCCCAGCGCCAGGTTCTTCGGGGCCGGCCGCGTCTTCAGGTCGACGCCGGCCTTTTGGAAACTGTCCACCACGCGCGTGTTGCCGCTCAGGCTCACCTCGTCAGCCGCCCGCAGCGGCACCCGCCCGGCGAACAGGGTGCTGGCCTGGCCGCCATCGAGGACCCGCACGGACCCCCCACCCGAGTCCCAGCGCACGTGCGCGAGCCGGTCGATCGTGAACGCCCGCTTGCCGTCGACGTACAGCGAGTACCCGAACGGCGCGAGCGGATAGTGGCGCGTGCCGCCCGGCCGCTGCCACACGATCGTGAGGTCGCTGCCGTGGTAGCTCAGGTTGTTGACGGCGAAGTGGTCGTACCCCATGTCGATCGGCGACAGCTCGATGTCGTCGTCGACTCGGGGCCGCATGCCGGCGACGTCTTCGAAGAACATCCAGTTGTATGAGCCGAGCACGTCATGGTGAATGCCGGACCGGCCCATGGTCTTGGTCTCTGGGTTCCAGTTGAAGAAGAACTCGTTGTTGTCGGGGAACCGGTTGTCGCCATTGATGTATTCGTTCCACGACAGCCACTCGATCATCCGCCGGTACATGTTCGGCGTAATGAAATCGGTCGGATAGTCGCGCAGCGCCTTGGAGAACAGCCTGGCCTGCAGAGTGGCGTTGATGTTGGAGAAGTTGTTGGTGCCGTGCTGGCAGGCCTCGCACGCGACGTTGGCGGCCTGGTCGGCCTGGTTCGCCGTGTACACCGGCATCAGCGGGAATTCCTTGGGGTCCGCGTAATAGCGCAGCGCCTGCTTGTACTGGTCGGTGTTGGGCGGGATGCCGTCGATGAACGGCGCGAAGTTCTGCTGGTCCTTCCAGCAGACCTGGTTGCCGGTGGTGAGGTCCTTTTGCAGGAACACCTTGCCCGGGCAGGTGATCGTCGGCTTAATGAGCGAGACGATCGTCGCGTTCCTGCCGGTGCCGGAGGAGTCCGTCGCGGCCGCCCCGCCATCCTCGTCGAAACGGTAGGCGCCGACGTTGCCCGCGCCCTGCTGCCCGCCCGCCAGGGTCTGCACGTCGGCGGCGCTCAGCGCGCGGTCGTAGATGTGGAAGTCGTCGACCGTGGCCCGGAGGAACGGGTCGGCGAACTGCGAGCGGCCGATCCAGTTCTGCGTGGTGTTGCCGAGGTTCGACGGACGCAGCGTCACGTTGGGGTTGGTGCCGACCGGCGTGCCGTTGACGTACAGCGTCGCCGTGCTGCCCGACAGCGTGACCGCGACGTGCGACCAGTTGTTCAGCGGCAACTGCCCGCCGGTGCTGCTGACCTGTTGTTCGGCGCCACCGCCCCCGGTGGTGATGGCGAACCGCGGGCCGCTGCCGGCGTTCACGGTCAAGAACATGTACGTGCCGGTGCCGCTGCCGAAGTCGAACACCCGCGTCCAGGTGGTGCTGGCCGCCGGATTGACCCAGGCCGAGACCGTGAAGTCGGTCAGCCCGCTCACGACACCGGTCGGCAGGGTCACGAACTCGCTTTGGCCGCTGAGCTTGACCGCGTTGCCGATCTTGCCGGCGACGCGCGGCCCGGTGGCCTCGCCGGCGCTGTCCGGCGCGTTGGTGACCGGTCCGTCCGCCCACAGGGTGTCGAGGACGGCCTTTTTGATGTCGTCGGCGATGCGCTGCATCTCGGCGGCCTTGGCCTTGTCGCCGAGCATGGCGTACTCCGCCGCGGCCGCCCGCGCGCCCGCGTACCAGAACGAGGACTCGGTACGGTCTTGCGGCCGGGTGCCGTAATACTTGAACGCCACGGAGTCGGCGTCGTTGCCCGGCAGCGTGCCGGAGGAGTACTCGATCAGGTTGTTGTTGTTGGTGTCGAATTTGGCGAGCATGCCCTTGATGTCACACTCGGCGTACTTCGCGAGGTTCCGTACGACCGCCTTCGGCCCGCCGTGCACCATGTAGCTCTGCCACGCCTGCGCCGCCGTCCACTGCTCGTAGGTGTTGTTCCAGTTCCCGGTGTTGCCGGGGTTGTCGTGGAACGCCTGGCAACCCGACTCCTCACCCTGGGCCAGCCATGGGGCGTACGACTGGAGCGGGTCCCGGAAGTACTGCAGATCCTGCAGGCGCATCGGCACGGTCAGCGAGATCTGGTTGTTGTAGCCGAGCGCGCCCTCGAGGTCGACGAGGAACTGGTAGTCGTTGCCCGGGATGTTGCCGTCGAAGGTGTTGAATCGATTCAGCCACGTCCGATAGTAGGAGATCTTCTTGACGTTGGCGTCGGGGATGTCGACGTACGGCACGTTGTCCACCCAAAAGGCGTTGTACTCGCGCATCTGCGTGAGCCACGCGGTGTTGGGGTCATAGGCCCGGTAACGCGCGTACTCGGTCGCCGACTCGGGCAGCTCCCTGGCGATCGCGCCCAGTTGGACCTTGACGGTCGTGGACGTGCCAGGCGTCAGCGTGAGGTCGCGGGTGAGACTCGTGCCGGTCACCCCGAAGCCGTCGCCGCTCATCCGCGGGAAGATCGTGCTCAGGCCGTACCGCAGCTGCACCGTCCCGGTGAGCTCGCCGCCGTCCGCCGACGGCGTGGTGGCGATCGGCGAGGCGGCCGTCAGCGTGGTCGTTGTCGCGGAGTCGCCCGTGTTGGTGAGCGTCAGCTCGGTGACCGCGACGTTGTTGTAGGTGATGAACTTCTTCTCCGCGACGCGCAGCCCCGGCCGGTTGAAGACGGCGGTGTAGTGGCTTGGGTACTGCACGCGTCGCGCGGTGTCCTCGGCCAGTGGGTCGCCGGAGACGGCGAGCGTGTAGAGGCTGCGCGGGGTGCCGGTGGTGGGCGGCTGCCGGTAGGCGTAGCCACCGCCGCCGTTCGGGCCCTGGCCGCCGGCGCCGAAGCCCAGCACGCCGGGGTTGTGCGAGTACATGTACAGGGCGCGGCCACGGGTGAACAGCGTCGAGTCCGCGTTGTTGAGGAACGGCCGGGCGAGGATCCGGTCGAACCAGTACGACGTGCCGCCGGCCGCGACGTCGGCGTCGAAGATCGCCCGCAGCCTGCTCTTGGTGGGGTCGAAGGCCGCCGGCTCGGCGGGCACCGGATCGGCCGACCCGGTGAACGGCGGATCGCCCGGGTCGATGCCCGGCGGGTCATCGGCCGCCCGCGCCGGTCCGAGCCCGTACGCCAGGCCCGCCAGCAGGGCCGGCGCCAACACCATCGCGGCGCGCGCTCTCGCCCGCCCCAGCCCCCGTAGCACCGATCGTCGAATCATGTTCGCGCTCCAATACGCCACCGGCCAGGGAGGGCCTGTCGTTCGAAATATCGAACGCTATTCGGTTTATGGCAGAGCAACCGTAGATTCAGCCGCAAACCATGTCAACGGCCACTTTTCGGGCAATCGACCGGGTTCGCGACGCCCGTGCTCACCGATAAGGGGGCGGCCCAAGTGGGCGGCGGAAACCTGCGGGGGTATGGGGCGAGAACGTCCTACCGAGGTGGCATGGCAGGCGTGGCCGTGGACCTCGCCGTCGCGAAAGACGGGCATGCGCATACCGCCGCCATGGCTCGCCCACTCATCTATGCTGACGTTGTGATCTGTCCAAAGTGTCAAGGCCGCATGATGACATTCGACCGCCGCGGTATTCACATTGATCAATGTGAGAGTTGCCGCGGCATCTTTCTCGATCGAGGTGAGCTAGAGCAAATAGTCAACGCCGAGCAGCATCACTACGCGAGCATGCCCGGGTACGGCGGTGGTCATCACTCTGACTCGCCCGCCCCGTTCGGCGGGCACCGCGACTCGCCGGGGCCCTTCCGCGGCGGGCACCGCGACTCGCCGGCCCCGTTCGGCGGGCACCGCGACTCGCCGGGGCCGTATGGCGGGCACGGCGGGCGGCGTCGCAAGCGCAGCTTCCTCGAGGACCTGTTCGACTGACCGGGACGGTGGACCCGCTCATCTGCGTGGGCTGCGGCGCGCGCACGGCGGTGCCGCGTGTCGTTGACGATCCCCCCGCTGTGGTCTGCGCCGCCTGCGGCCATCGCCAGCCGATACGGCGGCTTCCGCTGTGGGCGCTCACCGGGCCCAGCGGTACGGGCAAGTCGACGGTCGCCAGGCTGCTCGTCGAAGGGCTAAGCGACCGGTTCGTCGTCTTGGAGCAGGATGTGCTCTGGCAGGCGGGTCTGGACGACACTCCGCGGTTTCGGGCTGCCTGGCTTCGGCTGGCCGCCATGATCCATCAAGGTGGCCGGCCCGTGCTGTTGTGCGGCACCGTCGTGCCGCCGGAGTTCGAGCCGTTGCCCGAGCGCGCCCTGTTCAGCGAGATCCGATACCTGGCGTTGACGTGCGATCGCGACGTGCTCGCCGAGCGACTGCGGCGCCGACCCGCCTGGCGGGGCTGGTCGGAGCCGCGGATCGCCGAAACGCTGGAGTTCAACGACTGGATCCGCGCCGAGGCGGCGTCCATGGATCCGCCGATGCGGCTGCTGGACACGACCCGGACGCCGGTCGCTTCGACCGCCGAGCGCGTCCGCGCGTGGGCGCTCGAGCGGGACACCGTGCCCGGCTAGGACACTTCGGTCTGCGGCGGAACGACTTCGACGAGGCGGAGGCCCATGGCGAGTTCGGTCACCCGTTCGCCGGTCAGCCCGGCCTCGTGCAGCAGTGCGAAGTATTCGGCGCCCGCGGATTCGGCGCCCGCGGGGCCGGGCTGCGTCGATTCAGCCACCTTGCCTCCTGAGTTCTTGGCGCCGGGTTCGTACGCTCCGCTGGGCGTGATGCCAGCCCAGCAGCCGCCGCTCCACGAGCAGGAACATGGCGTTCGTCGTCAGCCCGATGGCGCCGAGCAGCATGATGACGGCCCACATGGCCGGAATGTCGAAGTCCTGTTGAGAGATGAACAGCCGGCGGCCGATCCCGTCGGTGCTCCCAACGAATTCGGAGATGACCATCATGATCAGGGCCAGCGGCAGGCTGAGCCGCAACCCGGCGAAGATCTTCGGGGCGGCGGCGGGCAGCACGATCCGCAGCAGCCGCTGGCGCCCGGAGAGCCCGAACGCCCTGGCCGTGTCGACGTACTGCCGGTCCACGAACCGCGCACCGTCGATGGTGTTGAGCAGGACCGGCCAGATCACCCCGAACGTGATCGTCGCGAGCTGCATCGTGGCACCGACCTTGAACAGCACGATGAAGAGCGGGACGAGGGTCGGCGGCGGGATCGCCCGGCCGAAATGCACGATGGGCTCGGCGTAGCGGGACAACAGGGGCGACCGGCCGAGCGCGATGCCGAGGACGATCCCGGCGGCGCCGGCCAACGTCCAGCCGGCGAGCAACCTGGCGACGCTCGGGAGCAGATCGCTCGTCGCCTGCGCGGTCAGCCACAGGTGGCTCGGCGGGCCGGACAGCCATCGCGTCCGTATGGTCCGCCAGATCGCCGACGGCGCGAGGAGGAAGGCATACCGCCCGTCCCGGGCGGCGAGCTCCCAGCAGGCCAGGACCATGGGAAGCAGCCAGATCCGCATCGCGACCCGGCCCGCCGCGCGCCTCACGCCGGCCCCTCGGCAAGGGCGTGATGCCAGCGAAACAGGCGGCGCTCAGCCGCGGTGAACAGCGCGTTGATGGCGAGCCCCAGCACGCCGGCCCAGAGGGTCGCCGCGATCATCAGATCGGGCCGGCCGCCGCCGCTGCCGGCCTGGATGATGAAGATGCCGATGCCGGTCGACCCGCCGCCGAGCAACTCGGCGCCGATCGCGACGACCAGGGCGATGGATGCGGCCAGCCGGACGCCGGTGGCGATGAACGGCGCCGCGCCGGGCAGCAGCACCCGCCACGTGATCGCGAGCGGGCCGAAGCCGAAGCTGCGCAGCGTCTCCTTGGCCATCGGGTCGACGCCGCGCAGCCCGTACATCGTGTTGATGAGCACCGGCCACGTCGCCGCGTAGCAGGCCACGACCACCTTCATCGTCAGGTCGTCCTGGACCATGAGCAGGACCAGCGGGATGAGCGAGACCGATGGGATCGGGCGCAGGAACTCGATCAGGGGGAAGACCGACGCCTCGACCGGACGCAGCGCGCCCAGCACCGCCCCGGCCGGCACCGCCACCGCGATCGCGAACGCCAGCCCGAGTGCCCAGGTGGTGAGCGTCGCCCGCACGTCGCCGAGAAACCGCTGGTCGGCGACGAGCGCGCCGGCACGCGCCAACACGGTCGACGGCAGCGGCAGCACGGTCTGATCGATGAGACCGGCCCGGCCGGCGAGCTCACCGGCCCCGGCCAGGCCGGCGATGCCGAGCGCGCCCTGGAGCGGGCCGCTCCCGGCCGGCCGCCGGCGGCGGCCGGCCGGACCACTGTCGGCCGCGCCGGCGCCGGCACGGCCGATGCCGGCCGTGCCGATCACCCCCGCGCGTCCGACAAGATCATCGAGCCGACGTCGATCGAAGTGCGCAGATGGCCGAACTGCTGCATGACGTCGGCGACCCGCTGCAGCCTCGTCGGGTTCAACGACGTGGGATAGGTGCCGAGCGAGATCAGGCCGGCCGTGTGCGCGTCGATCTGGGTGTACGACGGCAGGATCTCCTGGACGACCTTGCGATCGGCGGCCGCGATCCGCTGCGCTCTGGCCATCGCCCGCCGGAAGGCCGCCACGGTCTTGGGGTACTTGGACGTGTACTGGGCGACCGTGCCCCAGCCGGCGATCGGGAAGTCCGCCATGGGCCCGCTCATGGTGTCGGCGACCGTGCGCGCGGCGAGATTCTTCTGTATGGAGGTGATGAACGGTTCGGTCACCCACACCGCGTCCACCGCCCCCGCCTTCAGGGCGGCCTCCATGTTGGGGAACGGCATGGGGACGAACGTGACCTTGCTCTGATCGAGCCCGTGGTTCTTCAGCGTGGCGGCGACGGCGAGCGGGCCGATGCCGCTCAGCGCGGGCTGGGCGATCTTCTTGCCGACGAGATCGTCCGGTTCGCGAATGTCCGAATCCTGCGACGTCAAGACCAGGAAACCGTTGGGGCCGGCCTCGAAGGCGTCCGCGACGAGTTTGAACTTCACCGCGCCCTTCTCTTGGATCGAGAACGTGGACACGTAGTTGAGCAGGGAAAAGTCCATCGTTTCCGCGACCAGCTTAGGCGTCGCGAGCGGTGAAGACTGAATTAACTCCGGCTTCACCGTCAGCCCTTCCGCTTTGAAGAAGCCTCGCTCAATGGCGATGAACAGGGGGGCCGCGTCGGGAACGGGGAGCGTTCCGACGGTGATATGGGTCTTCTCGGGACCGGTTCCGCTACTGCTCGGTTTATCTCCGCCACAGGCGGTCAGCCCCAAGGCTGCCACCAGGGGGACAACGAAGAACCGGACGATTCGGCCAAACGTCATGGCGCCTCCTCCTGAGAGAACCGGGGGAAGCTTAGGGTTATATGATCATTTTTGCCATAATTTCCACGAAATATCCATGAACACGGTGCGTGACTTAGTCCTCACGCCCAAAACCACTGGTAAATCGGTCGGAACTTGACTGCCAGTCGACGTCCCACACCATCGCGCCCCCGGCCAGAGCAGGTAAGCGGTGTCGCAGGTGTTGTTCCAGATATACGCGCCCGATCCCCAGTAGAGGTGCGCGGACGTACCTAACCGCGTGGATCGTCACGTATTTCTGCACACCAGGATGAAAGTGGGGAAAGTATTTATATTCCCGGTTTGTCACGCAGAGTCCAGCTCTTGAGTGAGTGCTGGACGGATTCGGTGTTCTTCAGCACCACGTACTCCGCGTTGAGGCCGGCATTGCACGGTCGTCGGTGCCCGCGAGTTGTGGTAGACGCGATAAATCGTGGAAGCCGCCTGAGCTTTGCACGAAGAGCACCGTTTGTGCCCCGCAGGGTTGAGACGCCACTGCAATACGCGGCGCTTACCGTAAGTTGTCACCTTTCGCAGCCGGCGCCCGGTTGCGGAGGGCGGGGCTTCCCAGGGGAGGACGCGGCGGCGGCCGCATGGCGGCCCCGCCTCACCCGGGGGCGAAGCGGGGGTCCCGGTCCAGCGTCGCTCGATCGCGCGCC
>CALAED010000515.1 GCA_937891035.1 uncultured Thermomonosporaceae bacterium
CGACGGCGGAGGCCGGGTTGTTCAGCAAGGAGGAGAAGGTGCCGAGCAGCAGGTCGACCTTGTCCTGGGTGATGAGCTTGGTGTAGTCGGCGACGACGGTGTCCTGGTTGCTCGCGTCGTCCATGATCTTCAACTGGACCTGCCGGCCGAGCATCCCACCCTTGGCGTTGGTCATGTCGCGCCAGATTTCGTACCCCCGGCGCGCCTCTCCGCCGGGCTGGGAGAATTCTCCCGACAGCGGCAGGGAGGTGCCGATCACGATGGGTCCGGTGTCGTTCCCGCCCGAGTCCGCGTTCTGCTGGGCCGCACCGGCACACCCGGAGAGGAGGAGAGCCGCGCCCACGGCCAGCGAGCGGAAGCGCCAGCGCCGCACGCCCGGCCCCTGGCCGGCCTTCCTCAGGAGCTGCAGTGCCATCGGCTTCTTCTTCCTTCGAACCCCCGGCCCGCGATCCGCAATCGTTTGCGGTACTCGGCATCATCGTCTCGCCACAAAACTGTGTCAATAGCATGTCGTCGGCATGACCTGCCTGTATCCAGGGCGCCATCTCGGGGGTGATGGATTGTCAGGAAGGAGCCCTGACATGGAAAAGTTCGGTCGGCGCCGGGTGCGCCTGGGCCTGTTCAGCGCCTCGGCGGTGACGCCCGTGGCCCGGTCCGGCGGGCATTTCGCCGCGCACGGGCTCGCGGTCGCCGAGGAGGCCGTGACCTCGTCACGGGCCCAGTTCCATGCGCTGCTCGCCGGTGCGTACGATCTCGTCCTCACCAGCCCGGACAACGTGCTCGCCTATCGCCTGGACGCGGCCAACCCGTTGGGCGGCACGCACGACGTGCGGATCATCGCCGCCGTCGACCGCGGGCTCGGCCTCTCGCTCGTGGGGGCCCCGGGCGTCCGGACCCGCGAGGACGTTCGTGGTCGCACCGTGGCCGTCGACGTGCCGGGCTCGGGCTTCGCCTACACGCTGTACCACCTGCTGGCGGCCGCCGGGCTGCGCCGCGACGCCGACTACCGGGTCGAGCCGGCCGGCACCACGCCGCGGCGCCGCGAAGCGCTGCTCACCGGCACCTACGCCGCCACCATGCTGGGCGCGGGCCATGACGTCGCCGCCGTACGGGCGGGCTGTCACCGGATCGCCCGCGTGACCGAGCTGGTCAGGCCCTATCTCGGCACGGTCGTCGCGGGCTTCGGGCCGTGGCTCGATGCCCATGGCGACGTGGCCGCCGGGTTCCTTGCCGCCTGGCGCGCGGCGGCCGCCGACGTGGTCGAGCCCGGGCGCCGGGCCGGCACGCTGCGGGTGATCGAGGATCACCTGGGCCTGCACGGCGCCGACGCCGACGAGTTCTACCGCGTGCTCGTCTCGCCGGACGAGGGCTTGGCGGCCGACGGCGCGGTCGACGCCGCGGCACTGGCCGCCATCGCCCGCCTACGCGCGGAGTACGGCGGGCCGGACGCGGCGGCGCCGGAACTCACGGACCTGGCCGCCACCGGCATCGTCGACGACCGCTTCCGACGGCGGTGACCGGTTCGAACCCGCCTTCTTGACCCTGCAACTGACCACGCAACGTGTGCTGCAAGTGCTGCAACTCAAGTAGGCTCGAACGCGTGCGCTCGACGACCCTTCGCGATGTGGCGGCGCGGGCCGGCGTGCATCCGGCCACCGCGTCCCGGGCGCTCAACCCGCAGACGCGTCCCCTGGTCAACGACGAGACCGCGGCGCGGGTCAGCCGGGCCGCGGCGGAGCTGGGCTATCGGCCCAACCCGATCGCGCGCAGCCTCAAGACGAGCCGGTCCGGCTCCATCGGCACCGTGATCCCCGACCTGAACAACCCGCTCTTCCCGCCCATCGTCCGCGGCGTCGAAGACGTCCTCAGCCAGGCCGGCTACAGCGCCCTCATCGTCAACACCGACAACGACGCCGACCGCGAGGCGGCCCAGGTGGCCTCGCTGCGCACCCGCCAGGTGGAGGGGCTGATCTTCGCCACCGCCCGGCTCCGGCATCCCCTGCTCGAGCGACTGGCGCACGAGGGCGTCGCGATGGTGCTCGTCAACCGCAAGCTCGAAACCGCGACGATCCCCAACGTCAGCTGCGACGACGCGGTCGGCGTGGCCGCGGCGGTTCGCCACCTGGTCGAGCTCGGCCACCGCCGGATCGTCCATCTCGCCGGTCCGCAGTCGACCTCGACCGGGGTCATCCGGCTGCGCGCCTACCGGCAGGCCATCGCCGACGCCGGGATCGCCGCCGACGACGCGCTCATCGAGGTGTGCGAGTACTGGACGGAGGAGGAGGGCGCCGCGGCCGTCCGGCGGC
>CALAED010000516.1 GCA_937891035.1 uncultured Thermomonosporaceae bacterium
CGGACTCGACCGGCTGCGATCCTTCGACGCGATCTATTTCGGCGCCGTCGGCTGGCCCACCGTGCCCGACCATGTCAGTCTGTGGGGTCTGCGGCTGGCCATCTGCCAGGGGTTCGATCAGTGGGCCAACGTACGGCCCGTGCGGTTCCTGCCGGGGGTCACCGGGCGGCTTCGCACCGACTCCCCCCTCGATTGGGTGGTGGTCAGGGAGAACAGCGAGGGCGAATACTCCGGATTGGGCGGGCGCGGCCTCTCGGGGCGGGGCGCCGGGCGTGCGGTCGCCATGCAGACGGCCATGTTCACCGAGCGCGGCTGCGAGCGGATCATCCGGTTCGCCTTCGAGCTGGCCATGTCGCGGCCGCGGCGCAAGGTCACCAGCGTGACCAAGAGCAACGCACAGCAGTACGGCATGGTGCTGTGGGACGAGGTGTTCCGCCAGGTCGCGGCCGACTATCCGGACGTCGAGGCCGACAGCTGCCTGGTCGACGCGATGGCGGCGCGTTTCGTCCTGCGGCCGGAGACGCTGTCGGTCGTGGTGGGCTCGAACCTGTTCGGTGACATCCTGTCCGACCTCGGCAGCGCGCTGGCGGGCAGCCTCGGCCTGGCCGCCAGCGCCAACCTCAACCCCGAACGCCGCACCCCGAGCATGTTCGAGCCGGTACACGGCTCGGCGCCCGACATCGCCGGTCAGGGCATCGCCAACCCCATCGGCGCGATCGGCAGCGGCGCGCTGATGCTCGAACACCTGGGGCTGCCCGCCGAGGCCGCCCGGGTCGCCAAGGCGATCGAGGCCACCACCGCCGCCGGCGTACTTCCCCGCGACCTCGGCGGCACCGCCGGCACCGCCGAGGTCACCGCGGCGGTGCTCGACAACCTCGTGCCCTGACCAGCCTGCCGTGGGCCGTGGGCCGTGGGCCGTAGGCCTTGGGCGGGGCGGCCGGCTGAATGAAACTCGCGCGCCGCGATCGCCGGTCAGTCAGTCCGGTCCGGTGCTGTGATCACGGCCTGCAGGCCCGCTCGCAGGATGAGTTCGGTCTGGGCGCCGATGTCGGCGCGGTTGCGTTCGAAGACCGGGTCGGTGATCTCGGTGGTGTTGGCCGGGTCCATGGTCAGCACCGGGGTGTGCACATGGCCGCCGGGCAGGTCCGCGCCGATGGCCTCGCGCAATCGGGTGGTGCGGTAGGCCGACTCGTTCGACAAGAAGCCGCCCCCGCTGCCGGACACCGCGATGGACCCGGGGGTGGGCCCGTCCTGACGGGTCACCGGGGCGCCCCCGCCGGCGGGGATCTCGGTGACCGACGGGTTGCGCCGTACCGGGAACGGCCGGCGGTCGGCGGCCAGCATCGCCTCATGCGGGTGGGTGGCGGCGATGAACTCCGCGCCCGGCCCGACTCCGGGGAAGACCACCGGCGCGGTGGGGGTGCCGCCGCCCCACAGGTCGTTGTTGTCGCCGCGTTCGGCGGGGGTGGAGCGGCGCCTGCCGTTCCACACCTCCAGGTCGAACGCGCCCGGCCGGCCCTGGCTGATGGTCGCGAACATGTCGGCGCGCTGATCTCCCTCCGCCAGATGCGGCCGGAAGGCGTCTTCGACCATGCCGGCGTCGAAGTCGGCATAGCGCACAGGGAAGACGACCGCCTGCACCTGAACCAGGCGGCCCGCCACCCGCAGGAACCGGCCGTCCAGCCGCAGCGCGGCCGAGCCGGAGGGGTTGCCGCGCCGGACATCGCTGTTGAGGTCGAAGGGATCGAACCCGCTGACGAGCAGCTTGTCGGCGCCGGGCGCGAAGCGGGTGCTCGTGATGCCGCGGGAGATGTACTCCAGTCGCTTGGCCAGCGCCGCGCGCTGATCCGGCGCGATGTCGAAGCGCCACTGCCGCAGGGCCAACGCCATGGACAATCGCGCCCAATACAGCGGCCGGTCGTCATGGTCGCCGCGCTGGACGACGTCGACCGCACGCTGCCAAAGCAGCCGGCCGTAGCCGTCGACCGCCAGCCGCGCCGCCGCGAGCGATCGGGCCGAGCACAGCGCCCGCTCAAAGCCGCCGGCGATCCGCCCGAGGTCGCCGCGCGCAATGATCTGTTCGGCGACCGGCACCGGGTCGGCGCCGAGGGTCCGGCCGAGCCGGGCCTGTTCGACGGTGGGCGCGACGGTCTGATCGCGACAATCCGCCGTTCCCACCGATGATCGCGCCTGAACGGGCGGTAGAACGGTCAGCGACAGCGCGAGGGTGCACGCCGCCGCCGTGGTCCCGTTGATGATGCTGCGGGTCATGAGGCTCCCTCATTGGCGTACCGGCCCCCGAGCAACCCCCACGATGTTCTACAAACCAGCGCAAAATAGCCAGCCCCTGTCCGCGACGCGCACCCCTGCGCCGACCCGGCAAGGACTTGGCGCCCATAGTGACGGTTGCGGTCGTGAGTCTGCCGCGCGGCCCATAGCGTTGGTCCTTCCTGGCGGTCGCGCGACTTTGTGACCATCAGGGCAACTTTGTGACCATCAGTGCAACGGTGGCTTCGGCTTGGAAGGTATGGGGGCAAAGTCGTGGGCGTCTCTGCGCAGATGTGGGAGCAGCTTCTCGCCGCCGGCGTCGGACGGAGGTTCCGCAGGGGCGAGGTGATGCTCCGGCAAGGAGATCCGCCGTCCCATGTGCTCTTGCTGATGTCGGGGCGGGTGAAGGTCGTGTTGGCGCTCCCGTCCGGCGAGATCCTGCTGGCCGTCCGCGGGCCGGGCGAGTTGCTCGGCGATATAGGCGTGCTCGGCGACCAGGATGAGGGGCGGTCGGCGACCGTCATCGCGATCGACCCGTGTGTCACGAGCGTGCTGCCCGCCGCACGGTTCCGGGCGCTGGTCCGGTCGGCCGGGCTCGGCGATGAGTTGTTGCGGAGTGCGATGCGGCGGCTGCGCGAGGGGGAGAAGTGGCGCGCGGAGACCGCGGTGTTGCCCGCCGGCCCCCGGGTGGCGCGGGCGCTGGTACGACTCGCGGCCCCGGGCCCGACACCGAAAACGGCACCTAGGCTGACAGCCACGCCCGGGCCGGCGGCCGGTGAGCCGGTGGAGGTGGCACTCGGCCAGGCGGAGATCGGCCAGGCGGTGGGCCTGTCCCGAGGAGTCGTCGCCGCCGAGTTGTCCCGGCTCCGCGAGCAAGGTGTCGTTGTGACCAGCCGCGGCCGGATCGTCATCACCGACCTGCCGAGGCTGCGCGCGTTGGCCGAATCGGGACACGGCTCTGTCTGATTTCAGACAGAGCCGTCTCCCGTCCCGCTGCATGCTAAAGGGGTCCGGCCTTTTTGAGGGATGGTCATTCATGGCGGCTTTTCGCGTGCTTCTCGTGGTTGATGCCGAGCAATTCAGCGCCCACTACGACACCGAATCGCGCGACGTCTACCTGGCGATCCGAGAAATTATGGAGGCAGCTCTCAAGTCCAGCGATCTCGTCGAGACCTGGCGGGCCGCACGGTTCGTTGACAACACCGGGGGGGACGCGATTCTCGCGGTGCTGCCGGCCGAGTCGGCGCCACGGCTCATGGACCATTTCCCGCGCTGCCTGCAAGAGGAGTTGGCCGAACGAGCGTCGAAGCCGCGATCGCGGGGGTCGCGGCTTCGGCTCAGGGTCGCGTTGCACGCCGGGCTCGTGGACGACGGGTACGCCGTCGCGCCGGTCTCCAGCGCGGCCATCGACGTCAACCGGCTCCTTGAGGCCGAGCCGCTCGGCACCGCCCTGAGCCAGAGCGACCCGGACGTCACGTTCGCCGCGTTCCTCGTCTCGGCCAAGTTGTTCGACACCTACGTAGCGGGCGGATGGACCCGGCTCCGGGAGAGCCAGTTCACCCAGGTTCGGGTCAAGGCGGACGACTACAGGGGGGCCGCCTACCTCTACATACCGGCTCCGTCTCGAGCGCGTTGCACAACCCCGCTGTCAGGACAGCGGCCTTGAGACACGGCCTACCCGGCGGCGGTCCGCCACATCAACTCGTAGGCGTGCATGGGCTCGGCCAGCCCTTTACCGTGCACCGGCCCGTACTCGATGAACTCGCAGTGGCGACCCCCCTGCGCGAGCAGGCGCACCACATCGGTGCACAGCACCCGATCGGCGTCCGTGGCGGCGAGCAGCCGGGCCGCTTCGACCGGCGGCAGGCCGGCGATGTCGTCCTGTCCCCAGCGGACGTCACCGGCACTGAGCGCGGCCCGTACGCTGATCCGCTCGGCCGCGGCCTGAGTCTCCCGGCTCGCCAGGATGAGTGCCCGCTCGATAGCGATGATCGCATCGAGGCCGGCCGTGGCCGAAGGGAACACCGCCATGATCCCGTTGCCCCGGCTCCTGATGTACATCGATCCCCGCTCGTCGGCCATGGTCCGAAGCAGCGACTTGTGGTCGGCGAGGATGCGGTCGGCGGGCTCCTCGCCGAGCCGTTTTCGCATCTCGGCCGTACCGACGACTTCGGTGCAAAGGATGGTGACCGTGGTCACCGTTCCGGGCGCTCGTGCGTGGCTGTCGCTGATGCCGCTCACCCGCCCTCCTCGGCCAGCCGGCGTTCGAGCAGGGCGGCACCATGCCCGGC
Organism: uncultured Thermomonosporaceae bacterium; assembly: GCA_937891035.1. Lineage (GTDB taxonomy): Bacteria > Actinomycetota > Actinomycetes > Streptosporangiales > Streptosporangiaceae > CALAED01. Next base: position 4,560 of record CALAED010000516.1, read on the forward strand.
CAGTACATCCGCGCAGCGCCGGCGCAGGTCCGCCGGATCCGGCCCGCTCGCGCCCGTCTCGTCCACGAAGCGGGCCCAGTCGAGGAGCGACTCGGCCATCAGCAGCGGGGCGCCGCAGCGCTCATGGACGCGGGCGGCGGCCGCGAAATGATCCATCGCCCGCTGGGTGGCTCCGGCGGCGGCGGACAGCAGTGCGAGGTAGTGGTGGCCGCAGTGGTGTGCCACCGCGGAGATCCCGAAGGTCTCGGCCTG
>CALAED010000517.1 GCA_937891035.1 uncultured Thermomonosporaceae bacterium
CCAGCTGGCGGGAAGCGATCTCGATCGCCGCTTGGTTGGCCGGATCGAGGACCACAACGCGTACCACTCCGTCGGGCCTGTTCAGAACGGTGCTCCCCAGCAACAGGCAGGTGGACTCCGACAGCAGATGGACGGCCGACGGCGCGAACACCCATACTTCTCGCGCGCCGCGAAGGCGGGCGGGCAGCGGCACGTCGTCAAAGGCCGTTCGGTCGTTGAGCAGGTCGTCGGCCGTGAAGTCCACCGAGTCGGGGACGGTGAGCCGATACACCAGGAGGCCGAGCGCGGCAAGCGCAATGCTCCACTTGAACTTCTCGGGCACAAAGTTGCTCACCAGCGAGGCGAGACTTGCAAGCAGGGCCACCAATACGATCAGGTAGGCATCGAGATTGCGGCGCTCGACCAAGTCGCGGGCGATCCGCCGCGCCAATGCTCGCATCTGACTGCGTCTCCGATGAGTCGAACCGACTGCTCCGGTCGTCGCGGGAGCGGGGAGCGGGGAGCGGGGAGCGGAAATGGGGCGGCGTGGATCAGATCGGGGGCGGGTCGAAGTCGAAATCGAGGCGGTGACCGCGGGATGCCACGACCATGTCCGGATGGCCGGCGGGGAGCACCTCCTCGTACCTGTCCATGACGTGCTCCCTGAGTTGGTCGCCCTCGGTGCCCTCCCCAAGGGCGTGAAGGTCGATGGAGAGGTTGGCACAACACGCCAGGGTCAGCGGGTGGTCGGCGCCGAGCAGCGCGGTAAGGCGGTCTCGGGCATCTAGGCCCAACTCTCGCGCGGTCTGATGATCCCCCAGGTCGGCGTAGTCGTTGGTGAGGTTGACCGCACAGGTCAGGGTGTAGTGATGATTACGGCCGACCGACTGCTTGAGTCCCTTCAAGGACGCATAGTCGAGGTCCCTGGCCGCGGCCGGCTCACCGTGCACGCGCAGCAGCAGCGCCAAATTGATCGAGCAGCCCTGGTAGAAGGGGTGATCTTCTCCGTAGATCCGGGGGTAACGGTGGGAGGTGTCGCGGGCGAGCTCCAAGGCCTCGTCGATCCGGTCGACGGCGCGCAGCGCGTTGGCCAGGTTCATTGCCGCGGCCAGGGCGTCGGGATGGTCGTAGCCGAAAATGCGCAATATTCGGTCGTAGGCTTCCTTGCCTAGTTCGAGTCCCTCCTCCACCTTTCCGGCTCTCCGCATCGCTATCGAGAGGTCCTTCGCGGTGCGTAGCGTCCACAGGTGTTCCGCGCCAAGTTCCCTGAGCGCGAAAGCATAGGCGTCGTCTCCGAGGTTGACCGCCTCACCGTACTGACCGCCGAGCCGGACGGTGCGGGCAAGCCCGTTCAGCCAGATGACCCGATCGACGGCGCCGACGCCCGATCCGCGACCACTGCCGCGGTAGGCCTGTTCGTGCAATTGGCGCGCGGTCTCGTAGTCGCTTATCAAGCCGTGGTCGACCGCGAGGTTGTTGATCGTGCGCAGGGTGCGCCAGTTAGTCTCGCCCCAGCGTGCGGCGTGTCTGCGGCTGGAATCTCGGTCGTGTTCCAAAGCGGCTCGGAAGTCGCCGCGGGCCCGTAGATCGGCGCCATGATTGTTGGTGACCCGGAGAGTTTCCTCATCATCGGGGCCGTAGACCCGGCGAAGTATCTCAAGGGTCTCGCGGTTCAGCTCGTACGCCTCGGCATACTTGCCGAGCTGGAGCAGTGCGACGCCCAGGTGCCGCCTGGCGACCAGAACCTCGTGGTCCTCGGGACCCGAGTCACGGCGCCATCGCTGGATCAATTCTTCGGCGAGCGCGCGGGCCGAGGCGTATCCGCCGGAGCTGTAGAGGTAACGCACGACGCTGAGCGCGAAGTTGCGAATCGGTGGCTGCGTGCAGCGGGCCACGTCCGCGGGTCGGATGTGGGCCAGCAACTCAAAGTACCGCCCCCAGTTCGCGGTGTCATCCGGGCTGGCCGGGACCGCGGCGGCCAGCAGCAGATGGACCTCGTGCCGGATGAGCTCATGCTCTTCGGGCCTGAGGCTGCCTCGGATGAGTGCCTGGATGAGTCTGTGCACCTGAATGGTGCCATCGACCGGGTCGATCCGGGCAAGGGCGTACCGTCCGAGCTCACGGATCGCCTTGCCCAGCAGGATGGGATCTTCGAGGATGTCTTCGAGCCAGGCGGTGCCGTAAGCCTTGGGGATCGGCCCGAAGACGTCCCGTGGAATCGGTTCGGGCCCGAAGAAGGCACAGCATTGGAGCACGTTGAGCGCTTCGGGCAGGCTTTCGGTCAGCGCGGCCACCGAGAGCGACCACACTGCCGTCATCGAGACGGGGTAGTCGAGCGGTTTGCCTTCAGACAACAGCCGGCCGGCGTGTTCGGACAGAACACGGAGGTATTGCTTGACGGACATGCCGGTCTCGACCTGCAGCGCGCTGGCCTGCTCGAGCGCAAGGGGAAGGTCGCCCAGCTCCTCCGCGAGCACATCGGCGTCTTCCTCGCTGAGCTTGCCGGGAATCCGCTTGTTGAGGAAGGCGATGCTCTCGGCTCGGCTGAACACGTTGACGGCCACCGTGTCCACCACGCCTTCCCAGCGGTGATTGCGGGAGGTGATCAGGACATGTCCTGGCCCCTGGGGGAGCAGGTCGGTGAGGTCTTCAGGCTGGTCCGCGTTATCGAAGACGATTAAGTAGCGGCTGTAGGGGCGGCCCAGGCGCAATGCGTTGAGCACGGCCTGTGCGGCTTCCTCGATGCCGGTTGCGGAGGCGGGCGGCAGGCCGAGGTGCGGGGCAAGCCCCGCCAGGGCCGGCCGGACGAGCTCGATTTGGTCGGCGGAGATCCACCACACGACGTCGTAGTGAGAGCGGTAACGGTAAGCGAACTCGATGGCCAGCTGCGTTTTACCGACTCCGCCGAGGCCATGCAGCGCGTGGGGCACGACCGCCGTGACGTCGGTTGAAATTCCGCCCCACAACCGCTCCAGAAGCTCATCTCGACCGGTGAAGTTCTTATTGCGCGGAGGGACCTTTCCCCACACTTCGGGGAGACGCCCGCTTGCGGACGGTTGAAGCGTCGTCATTCTGATCACCTCCATGAGTACGCATTTACGACTATCACGTGGTGCTGTTCGGTTGCCACATACACACGGTGAGTCTTCAGTTGATCCTTTGGCGCGCTCCAACGTAGGGCCCGCTGGGCCGCGCTTTCGCAGAGACGTTGATCGCTGTGCGCGCCTGTCGCTCGATCAGCGAGTCGGGCCGCTGGCTGCGGAGCCAGGGGACGCCGAGAAGACCTTGAGGGCGGCTCAGACAGCCTCTGTCAACCTCATATGCGCCCGCCGCCCGGCAGATCATGACCTCCCATGTCACGGAGGATGCGGCAGCGATCTCAGTGCCGACGGGAGCACAGCCGGCTCGCGGCGCGACCGGTTTGGTCAGGTTGACCGGGATGCCCAGACAATCCGCACCGTCTCCCGACACACCCTCCGCATGGAAGGATTAGCGCACTGGTCACGCGTACCAAGGAGCTGTCATGCCCGAAAAGCCTGCCGATCTCAGCAGTGATCTAATCGATTTGTCCGATTTGTCCCTACATGACGTGGACAAACTAGGTGACACTGCTTTGGGAACGGCGCTCCGCAGGATTCTGGACGACCCACATGAGCCCATGGCCGGCTTCAGCGCTATGACATGACGACTGATGCCTGGCGGTCGCCGGCCCATACCCGCACCGGCGGCCCACGGTCGCAGCCCAAACCGGGCCGGCGTCGCCGTCCCGGGCGGTCCCGCCTGCTCCCGTTTCGCCGAACGTGTCACATGATACACACACCGGGCGATTCTCCAGATAGATTCCTGGGGGAGGTGTCTTGGACGAATCTGACTGGCTTCGGCTCATCGATCAGCTGACCAATGGTGATTGCACCCCTTTTCTCGGGGCGGGCGCATGCTCTGGCGTGCTGCCGACCGGTCCGGCAATGAGCCGCGACTGGGCCGCGGCGTGCGATTATCCATTTGATGATCATGAAGATTTGCCGCGGGTCATGCAGTATGCGTCATTCATAAGACGCGATCCGACCTATCTGAAACAGTTAGTTTGTCGTGAACTCGCGGCCGCCGATCCACCGGACTACGCCGCGCCGACCGAGCCGCACGCGCTGCTCGCCGAATTCCCCCTCCCGGTCTTTTTAACGACCAACTACGACGACTACCTGACCAAAGCGCTCCGGATGGCCGGCAAGCAGCCGAGAGCGGCGATCTGCCGCTGGTATGACTCAACGTCTCGCCGGTCAGCCGGATCGGAGTACCAGGTCACCGACGCGAGTCGCCCGCTCGTCTACCACCTGCACGGCAGCTGGTCCAAACCTCAGTCGCTTGTCCTCACCCAGCGCGACTACCTGGAGTTTCTGGTGAATGTCTCGGTGGCGCGTGGGGACGGCGGTCGCCGGCTGCTCCCGCCTCCCGTCCTGACCGCGCTGACCAACAAACCGCTGCTGTTCCTCGGTTACAGCCTCCAGGACTGGACGTTCCTTGTGCTGTTCGTCGGTCTGCTGCGCAACATCCCCGACATCCATCAGCGGCGGAGCATCAGCGTTCAGTTGCCGCCGCCGGTTAGCGGTGGCACCGACGACGCCGAGGAGCGGGCCAAAAGCTACCTGCAGAGCTACCTCGAGGACTGGCGCATCTCCATCTTCTGGGGGACGGCGGCGGACTTCACCGCCGAAGTGCGCGCACGTACCGGAGTCGGCTCATGACTGAGCAGTCCCGCTTCTGGCCGTACGTGGGGCTGCGTGCCTACAGCGAAGCCGACAACGATCTGTTCTACGGAAGGGTTTCAGAGTCACA
>CALAED010000518.1 GCA_937891035.1 uncultured Thermomonosporaceae bacterium
CGCGCGCTCCTCAGTCCAGGCCGCACGGCGTGCCTCACGCTCGCTCACAGCACCCTCCCTTCTGAATACGCCCGATCAGTCGTCGCCCAGGCCGTGGCCGTTGACCTGCTGGCCGTCGGCGTAGGAGCGCAGACCATCCGTGTCCAGCACGGTGATCTTGCGGCGGGCGGTGCCGACAAGCCCGCGGGTGCGCCAGATCTTCAGCGCGCGGGCGACGGTCTCGCGGGAGGAGTCCACCCAGCTGGCCAGTTCCGATTGCGACAGCGGCGGCTGGATCACCACGCCGCCGGTCGGGATGGTCGAGCCGTATTGCTCGGCCAGATCCAATAGCAGCATCGCCAGGCGCTGGGCGCCGTCGGCCGAGGCCTTGGCGCGCAGCCGCCGCACGTCGTCATCGGTGCGGCGCACCAGGGTGCCGCTGACCATCCGCCACACCCGGGGGTGGTCGTCGAGGAAGGCGGTGAAGCGGCTGGCCGACAGCACCAGCGCGCGCAGTGAGTCGAGGGCGGTGATGGTGGCCGAGCGGGGCCGGTGTCCGAGCACGGCGGACTCGCCGACGATGTCGCCGGGGCCGCGGATCGCGTGCACCACCTCGTGGCCGTCCTCGGTGGTCGAGGTGACCTTGGCCCAGCCGTTTTCGATGATGATGACGTGGTCGGAGGGATCCCCCTCGTAACACAGATGCATCCCGGCCGCGTACGTACGAGGCCGCGCGGCATCTCGCAAAGTGCCTCGCTCGGCCTCGTCGAGCTCTTTCCAGAAGCCGCCGATGATCCTCTCGTGCACGGGGAGTCCGTTCGGTCTGCCCTCTTGTTCAGAGGTGCGTTCGGGGTTTGCCTACCATCAGTCCAACGAACGTGAGGACCGGTTGGCAAGAGCCGGCACCCTGGCAGGGGGGAGTGGGGCGGTAAGCCCGGTGCCATAGGTGCCGGCTCCGTCACACGCCCCCCTACCGGCTCGCCAGCAAAATCACCGCGAGACTCCACGTGAGAAATGCGGCGCCCGAGCCGTAGGCCCAGATGAGCGCACGACGGGCGAGCTTCTCTCTGGTCCGCGCCGCCGTCAGCGTTGACCACAACCGGTCCCGGGCGAGGCGTGTCGCCGCCTCGAGCTCGTCCACCTGGTCGTCGGCATCGAGAACGCCGGCGGCGGCCCCCGTGGGCTCGCTTTCGCCGCCGGCGACCGACGCCGCGCGCCCGGCGCTCGCCAGTAAGACCCCGGTTCGGACCGTCGCGGCGAGGACGGGAACGAGCAGTCCCATGAGCACCAACGTGACCGAGAAGGACTCGACCGTCCGAAGCGTTCCGGCCTGGAGGACCAGGCACATCGCGATCGTGATCACCGTCCATCCCGCGAACGAGGTGGCATGGTTGGACCGCTTGAGGAATTCGATGACGTCCGCCGTTGTGGAGAGGGTCTCGGGCGCGGGAGTGCCCTGGTCGGGGAGGGCCCGGGGGCTGGCGATCGTTGTCATGGCACCCTCCTGGTGGCGCTCGTCCTTACTCCCTTCGAGGAAACGACGCCACCGATGGGAATGCTGCGCCACCCGGCATCCGGTGTCTGTGTCACGTGACACACAAGCGCTCACCTGACCCGAAAGAGGCTCCGGTCAGCGGGCGAGCGCGGCGAGCAGCCGGTTGGTCGGGCCGTCGAGGTTGTACTGGTCGGCGAGGCTGACAACGGCCGCGGGGTCGCGCGGCGCGCTTGGCAACCGGTCATCGTGCTCGGGGATTGTGATATCGGTCACTACCCGTACGACGGTCTGCGCGGTGGCCAGATAGTCGCGTGCCGCCTCCAGCTTGAGCCGGCTGCCGGCGGGGAAGCCGTCGGTCCTGCCCGCGTCGATGGCGGCGAGGATGCCCTGGATCGACCCGAAGCGCGAGACCAGCGCCGCGGCGGTCTTGTCGCCGACGCCGGGCACGCCCGGCAGCCCGTCGCTCGGGTCGCCGCGCAGCGTCGCGAAGTCGGCGTAGCCGCGGCCCGGGATGCCGTACTTGGCCGCGACCTCCTTTTCGCCCATCACCTGAAGGTTCCTGATGCCGCGGGCGGTGTAGAGCACCTGCACCGGGCCGCGCTCGTCGACCAGTTGGAACAGGTCGCGGTCGCCGGTGACGATGTCGACCGGCCCGCTGGAGTCGGCCACCGCGCGGGTGGCGAGGGTGCCGATCACGTCGTCGGCCTCGTAGCCGGGCACACCGACCTTGGCGAGACCGAACGCGTCGAGCACCGCGTCGATGATCGGGAGCTGCCGCTCCAGCGGGTCGGGCGTCTGGTCGCCGCCGTCCTCGGCCACCCGGTGCGCCTTGTACGACGGGAGCGCCGCCACCCGGAAGGCCGGCCGCCAGTCGGCGTCCATGGTGCAGACGAGCCGCTCGGGCGAACGCGTCTGCACCAGCACCGCGATCATGTCGAGCAGCCCGCGCACGGCGTTGACCGGGGTGCCGTCGGGCGCGGTCACCGTCTCGGGCACGCCGAAGAAGGCGCGGAAGTACAGCGACGGCGTATCGAGCAGCATCAATCCGGGCACTCGCCTATCGTGCCACGCCGCCGCCGCCACGCGAGATGACGCCGGGCACCGCCGGCGGCGCCGGGGGTTGGCGGCGCCGAGCGCGCCGAACACGTGGTCGACGACCTGGTCGGGTTCGCCGGCGCGCCGGTCGCGGGCGGCGGGCCAGTGGTGCCGCCGGCCGGGTCGGGGATTACATTGGCGGGCGTGAGCACGGAACCGACAACGGAGCTGTACCCGCCCGAGCGCCTCGCCCGTGTACGGGAGGCCACCGCCGAAGCCGGGCTCGGGGCACTGCTTTTGACTCCGGGCCCTGACTTGCGGTACGTCACCGGCTACGACGCGAAACAGCTCGAACGGCTGACGTGCCTGGTGGTGCCGGCCGCGAGCGATCCGTTCCTCGTCGTTCCGCGCCTGGAGTTGCCCGCCGCGCAGGCGTCGCCGGCGGGTCGTCTCAGTGTGGAGATGGTGGCCTGGAACGAGACGGACGACCCGTTCGCCCTGGTGAGGCGAAGGCTGCCCGGGGGGCTGCGCCGGGTGGGGGTGGCTGACCGGATGTGGGCGGTCATGGCGCTGCGCTTCCGTGCCGCTCTGCCGGACGTCGAGCAGGTCCCGGCCGGCACGGTGTTGCGTGGGCTGCGGATGCGCAAGAGCGCGGCCGAGATCAACGCGCTGCGGGCGGCCGGCGCGGCGATCGACCGGGTGCACGAGGCGGTGCCAGCGCTGCTGCGGCCCGGCCGCACCGAACGCGCCGTGAGTCAGGACATCGCCGCCGCGATCATCGCCGAAGGGCACAACACGGTCGACTTCGTGATCGTCGGGTCCGGGCCCAACGGCGCGAGCCCGCACCACGAGGTCTCCGACAGGGTGATCGAGCCCGGGGACGTGGTCGTTGTCGACATCGGCGGCACGATGCCGAGCGGCTACTGTTCCGATGAGACCCGCACCTATGCCGTCGGCCGGCCGCCGGCGGACTTCTTCGCCTACTACGAGGTGCTGCGGGCGGCCCAGCGGGCGGCGCGGGAGGCGATCGGGCCCGGCGTGACGCCCGAGTCGGTGGACGCGGCGGCGCGCAAACCGATCGCCGACGCCGGCTACGGGGAGTACTTCATCCACCGCACCGGACACGGCATCGGCCTGGAAACTCACGAGGATCCCTACATCGTGTCCGGCAACACCGAACCGCTCGCGCCCGGCATGGCCTTTTCCGTCGAGCCGGGCATCTATCCGGGGCCGCACGGCGCACGCATCGAAGACATCGTGGTGTGCACTGAGAACGGGCATGAGTCGATGAACACCGTCGACCGGTCGCTTCGGATCATCGACGCCTGAGCATGCCAGGGAGCGGGGCATGAGCGATGAGCAAAGTCGAACGTGAGCTGCCGACGCCGGAGGCCGCCGATCTGATCGGCCTTACCCGGGACCTGGTGGCCGCCGAGGTGGCGCCGCGCGCGGCGGCAGACGAGGAGGCGGGGCGGTTTCCGCGCGAGGTGTTCGCCACGCTCGGCCGGGCCGGGCTGCTCGGCCTGCCCTATCCGCAGGAGCACGGGGGCGGCGGCCAGCCGTACGAGGTCTACCTGCAAGTGATCGAGGAGCTGGCGGCCGGCTGGCTGGCCGTCGGGCTCGGGGTCAGCGTGCACACCCTGTCGTGTTTCCCGATCGCCGCCTACGGGTCGGCCGAACAGCGTGCCCGGCTGCTGCCGGAGATGGTCGGCGGGGAGCTTCTCGGCGCGTACTGCCTGTCGGAGCCGGGCTCGGGCTCGGACGCGGCGGCGATGGCGACGAAGGCGGTCAGGCGCGCCGACTCCTATGAGATCAGCGGCACCAAGGCCTGGATCACTCATGGCGGGATCGCCGACTACCACGCCGTCTTCGCCCGGACGGACCGGTCGGCCGGCTCGCCGACCGCGGAGGCGGACCGGCCGCGGGGCGCGCGCGGCGTGTCGTGCTTTCACGTGCCGGGCCGGACCGCTGGGGTGGCGGCCGCGCCCGCGGAGAACAAGATGGGCATGCGCGCGTCGACGACCGCGCAGATGACCTTCGGCGGCGCGCTCGTCCCGGTCGACGACCTGATCGGCGGCGAGGGCGACGGTTTTCGCATCGCGATGGCGGCGCTTGACGGCGGTCGGCTCGGCATCGCGGCGTGCGCCGTCGGGCTCGCCCAGGCCGCACTCGACGCCGCCGTCGCCTACGCCGGGAGCCGCCGCCAGTTCGGGCGGCCGGTCGCCGATTTCCAGGGGATGCGCTTCATGCTGGCCGACATGGCGACGGGCGTGGCGGCGGCGCGGGCGCTGTATCTGTCGGCAGCGCGCCGGCGCGACGCCGGCCGGCCGTACGGCACCGAGGCGGCCATGGCCAAGCTCTTCGCCAGCGACATGGCGATGCGGGTGACGACCGACGCGGTCCAGGTGCTCGGCGGCTACGGCTACGTGACCGACTTTCCGGTCGAACGCTACATGCGCGAGGCGAAGGTACTGCAGATCGTCGAGGGCACCAACCAGATCCAGCGCGTCGTCATCGGGCGGCGGCTGGCCGAGGCCCGGGCCGCCGCCCCTGGCGGCGATTGAGTGCCCCGTGCCCGGGAGTCCGCCCATGTGTCGCTGACCGGTCCGGAGAGGGGTGCCGAGACCGCTTTTTCGGGTCGGAACAGGTCGCCGACGTGCGAAAAGCCATCTCCTATACGTAACGATCTCTTCACGAAGCTCGCACAATGGCCAGGAATGTTGCGGGGCGGGAACGAACGGAGGTACGACGTTTAGGCGCTCTCGAGGCTTCGGTGTGTCCACCTGGAGGGGCTGAATCGGCACTACAGATACAGGGAGACGTCGTGGCGGAGGTCGTCCTGGACGGTGTGGGGAAGGTCTATCCCGACGGAACACGCGCGGTGAGTGACCTCAACCTCAACATCGCCGACAGCGAGTTTCTGGTCCTCGTGGGTCCGTCGGGATGCGGCAAGACCACGGCCCTGCGGATGGTGGCCGGGCTCGAAGAGATCTCCGAGGGCGAGGTCCGCATCGGCGACAGGGTGGTCAACCGTGTCCCCTCCCGGGACCGCGACGTGGCCATGGTGTTCCAGAGTTACGCGCTCTACCCGCACCTGTCGGTCCGCGACAACATCGGGTTCGGGCTTTCCCTGCGCAAGGCGCCCAAGGACCAGATCCGCAAGAAGGTCGAGGAGGTCGCCGAGATCCTCGGGCTGAGCGACCATCTCGACCGCAAGCCGCGCAACCTGTCCGGCGGCCAGCGCCAGCGGGTGGC
>CALAED010000519.1 GCA_937891035.1 uncultured Thermomonosporaceae bacterium
GCCCTTGGTATGGGCCGCGTCGAGTTCCTGGAAGAACCGCAGCCGCTTCAGGCCGCGCTCCCCGCCGAGGAAGCCGGTCACGAATCCGTCGGCCGGGCTGGCCAGCAGATCGTCCGGGGTGGCGAGCTGGGCCAGTGTGCCGCCCACCTGGAAGACGGCGATGCGGTGGCCGAGCTTCACCGCCTCGTCGATGTCGTGGGTGACGAAGACGATCGTCTTGTGCATATCGGCCTGCAGGCGGAGGAACTCGTCCTGGAGGCCCGCGCGGACGATCGGGTCGACCGCGCTGAACGGCTCGTCCATGAGCATGATCGGCGGGTCGGCGGCGAGCGCCCGGGCCACGCCGACCCGCTGTTGCTGCCCGCCCGACAGCTGGAACGGATAACGTTTGGCCAGCTTGGCGTCGAGCCCCACCCGATCCATGAGCTCGGCGGCCCGCGCCCTGGCCCGCCGCTTGTCCCAGCCGAGCAAGTAGGGCACGGTCGCGATGTTGTCGATGATCGTCCGGTGCGGGAAGAGCCCGGCTTGCTGGATCACGTAGCCGATGCCACGCCGCAACGTCGGCGGGTCGCTGTCGGCGATGTTCTCGCCGTCGATGGTGATCTTGCCGGTGGTCGGCTCGACCATCCGGTTGATCATCCGCAGGGTTGTGGTCTTGCCGCACCCGGACGGGCCGACCAGGACGGTGATCTGGCCCGTCGGGATCTCCAGGGTGAGGTCGTCAACGGCCACCGTGCCGTCGGCGTACCGTTTGGTGACACCCTCGAAGGTGATCAAACCTACTCAGCCCCTCTGATAGGCAGGCAAATCAACATAGTCGCCAATGCCCTGAATGCAAGCAGGGACAGAAAGTACAACAGGCCGAAGTCGATGCCCACCGCCCGACCGGTCGCCGGCTGGTTACGCTGGCCCGGTGTCGGATGCAGCCGGTAGTTGTCACGAAGCCGCACAAATACCGACCGTAGCACCTCGTGTCGCCGCGCCCCCGCTGGGAATGCCGCCGGGAATGCCGGCGGGGCGGGAACTCCTCGGCGGCGCTGTGCTCCCAGGGCGGCGGCGAACCGCACGTCGGTACTCGACGGCGATGGGCGGGTAGGGAGGTTCGCATGGGTGACAGGCGTCGGACCCCGGTCATGGTGGGGCCGGAACCGCTGACCTTCGACGATGTTGTGCACGTGGCACGAGACGGCGCCCCGGTCGCGCTGGACGAAGCCGCGCACAAGGCGATGGCCGAGTCCCGGGCGCACGTCGACGAACTGGCCGCCCGCACGATACCCGCGTACGGCATCTCCACCGGCTTCGGCGCCCTCGCCACCCGGCACATCCACCCCGACCTGCGGGCCAAGCTTCAGGTCTCGCTGATCCGCTCGCACGCCGCCGGCTCGGGACCCGAGGTCGAGCGCGAGGTCGTCCGTGCGCTCATGCTGCTGCGGCTGCGCACGCTCGCGACCGGCCGCACCGGCATCAGGCCGGTCACGGCCGAAACCATGGCCGCGCTGCTCAACGCCGGCATCACCCCCGTCGTCTATGAGTTCGGCAGCCTCGGCTGCTCGGGCGACCTGGCGCCGCTCGCGCACGTCGCGCTGGCCCTGACGGGCGAAGGCGAGGTCAGGAACGCCGCCGGCGAGCTTGTCCCGGCCGCGGCGGCGCTGGCGGCCGCGGACATCGAGCCGGTGACGCTGGCCGCCAAGGAGGGGCTGGCGCTCATCAACGGCACCGACGGCATGCTGGGCATGCTCGTGCTGGCGATGACCGACCTGCGCGAGTTGCTGCGGACGGCCGACGTCGCGGCCGCGATGAGCGTCGAGGCCCAGCTCGGCACCGACCGGGTCTTCGCCGCCGATCTGCAGGCACTCCGGCCGCATCCGGGCCAGGCGGTGAGCGCGGCCAACCTCCGCGCGCTGCTCGCCGACTCGCCCATCATGGCCTCGCACCGCGGCCCGGACTGCACCCGCGTACAGGACGCCTACTCGCTGCGCTGTTCGCCGCAGGTCGCCGGGGCCGCCCGCGACACGCTCGCGCACGCCGAGCTGGTCGCCACCCGCGAGCTGGCCGCCGCGGTTGACAACCCCGTCGTGCTGCCCGACGGGCGGGTGGAGTCCAACGGCAACTTCCACGGCGCGCCGCTCGCGTACGTCCTGGACTTCCTCGCGATCCCGATCGCCGATCTCGCCTCGATGTCGGAGCGGCGTACCGACCGCATGCTCGACGTGGCCCGCTCGCATGGCCTCCCGGCCTTTCTCGCCGACGACCCCGGCGTCGACTCCGGACACATGATCGCCCAATACACCCAGGCCGCCATCGTCTCCGAGCTCAAGCGGCTGGCCGTCCCGGCCGGCGTCGACTCCATCCCGAGCTCGGCGATGCAGGAGGACCACGTCTCGATGGGCTGGAGCGCCGCGCGCAAACTGCGCCGGGCCATCGACGGTCTGGCGCGGGTGCTGGCCGTCGAGCTGCTCACCGCCGCCCGCGCGCTCGACCTGCGGGCGCCGCTGCGACCCGGGCCGGCCACCGGCGCCGTCGTCGCCGCGCTGCGCGCCCACGTCCCGGCGCCGGGCGCCGACCGGTTCTTGGCCCCCGACATCGCGGCGGCCGTGGATCTCGTCCGGGCCGGCAGCCTGGTGGCCGCCGCCGAGTCCGTCACCGGGCCGCTTTCCTAAAGGAGTCCTTTATGTCTGATATGCCTGGGCCGCGTCCCGTCCGCGCGCCGCGCGGCACCCGGCTGTCCGCCGCGGGCTGGCCGCAGGAGGCCGCGCTGCGCATGCTGATGAACAACCTCGATCCCGAGGTGGCCGAGCATCCGGACCAGCTGATCGTGTACGGCGGATCGGGCCGGGCCGCGCGCTCGTGGGGGGCCTTCGACGCGATGGTCGCCGCGCTACGCGAGCTGGCCGGCGACGAGACGCTGCTCGTCCAGTCGGGCAAGCCCGTCGGTGTCCTCCGTACGCACGAGTGGGCGCCGCGGGTATTGATCGCCAACGCCAACCTGGTGCCGCAATGGGCGACGTGGGAGGAGTTCCGGCGGCTCGAGGCGCTCGGGCTGACGATGTTCGGGCAGATGACCGCCGGCTCGTGGATCTACATCGGCACGCAGGGCATCTTGCAGGGCACGTACGAGACGTTCGCGGCCGTCGCGGCCAGGCACTTCGGCGGGTCGCTCGCGGGGACCATCACGCTCACCGCGGGCCTCGGCGGCATGGGCGGCGCCCAGCCGCTGGCCATCACCATGAACGGCGGGGTCGCGATCTGCGTCGAGTGCGATCCGTCCCGCATCGACCGTCGGGTGGCGCACCGCTTTTGTGATGTACGGGCCGACACGCTGGACGAGGCGCTGCGGCTGGCGGCCGAGGCCAAGGCGGCCCGCCGCCCGCGTTCGATCGGCGTCCTCGGCAACGCCGCCGACATCGTGCCCGAACTGCTGCGCCGCGGCGCCCCCATCGACATCGTCACCGACCAGACATCGGCGCACGACCCGCTGACCTACCTGCCGCTCGGCGTCGAGTTCGCCGACATGGCGCGCGAACGCGACAAGGACTCGGGCGGCTTCATCCGGCGGGCCAGGGAGTCGATGGCGGTGCACGTCGAGGGGATGGTGGGCTTCCAAGACGCCGGCGCCGTGGTGTTCGACTACGGCAACTCGATCCGCGGCGAGGCGCAGCAGGCCGGGCTGCGGCGCGCGTTCGACTTCCCCGGCTTCGTGCCCGCCTACATCAGGCCGCTGTTCTGCGAGGGCAAGGGCCCGTTCCGGTGGGCCGCGCTGTCCGGCGACCCGGCCGACATCGCGCGCACCGACCAGGCGATCCTCGACCTTTTCCCGGGAAACGAGCCGCTCGCCAGGTGGATCAAGATGGCCGGGGAGAAGGTGTCCTTTCAGGGGCTGCCGGCGCGGATCTGCTGGCTCGGCTACGGCGAACGCGACAAGGCCGGGCTGGCCTTCAACGACCTGGTGGCACGCGGCGAGATCAGCGCGCCGATCGTGATCGGCCGCGACCACCTCGACGCCGGCAGCGTGGCGAGCCCGTACCGCGAGACCGAGGGGATGGCCGACGGCTCCGACGCGATCGCCGACTGGCCGCTGCTCAACGCCCTGGTCAACGCCTCGTCCGGTGCGTCGTGGGTGTCGATCCACCACGGCGGCGGCGTCGGCATCGGCCGGTCCATCCACGCCGGGCAGGTCACCGTCGCCGACGGCACCGCGCTCGCGGCGGACAAGCTGGAGCGCGTGCTCACCAACGACCCGGGCATGGGCGTGATCCGGCATGTCGACGCCGGCTACGACGAGGCGATCGCGGTGGCGGCCGAGCGCGGCGTCCGCGTTCCGGGCCGGCCCCCGCGGGAGAGCTAACGCGACGACGCCGGATCTGGGACGCTGGTGCGGTGGGCACCGGACGATTCCATGCCGAGTTCGCCTGGCTCGGCGACCAGATTGCCGCCGACGTGCTGATCGAGGTGGACGGCGAGCGGTTCACGACGGTCACCCGCGATGTCCCCGCCCCGCCGGACGCCGTGCGGCTGGCCGGGGTCACGCTGCCGGGTCTCGCCAACGCGCACTCACACGCCTTTCACCGGGCGTTGCGCGGCCGGGTCCAAGGCGGCGGCCGCGGCACGTTCTGGACCTGGCGCGAGCAGATGTACCGGCTCGCCGACCGTATCGACCCGGCCACCTACCGCGCGCTGGCCACGGCCGTGTATGCCGAGATGGCGCTCGCCGGCGTCAGCTGCGTCGGTGAGTTCCACTATCTGCATCATGACAACGGCGGTCGCCCCTACGGCGACCCGAACGAGATGGGCGACGCCCTCATCGCGGCGGCGGCCGAGGCGGGGATCAGGATGACGCTGCTCGACGCCTGCTACCTCGCCGGCGGCATCGGCGAGCCGCTCAAGGGCCCGCAGCTGCGCTTCGGCGACGGCTCGGCCGGCAACTGGGCACGCCGGGTGGACGCGCTGCACTCCGTCGTCGGCAAGGACGGCCGCACCCACGCCAGGATCGGCGCGGCGATCCATTCGGTGCGGGCGGTGCCGCGCGAGCAGCTGCGCGCCGTCGCCGCCTGGGCCCGCGAACGCCAGGCGCCGCTGCACGTCCACCTGTCAGAACAGCCGAAGGAGAACGCCGCCTGCCAGGAGGCGTACGGCATGACCCCCACCCGGCTGCTCGCGGAAAGCGGAGCGCTGAGCGCGCGCACCGTCGCCGTGCACGCCACCCACCTCACGCCCGAGGACATCGGGCTGCTCGGCGCGACCATGACGGGCGTTTGCATGTGCCCGACGACCGAGCGCGATCTCGCCGACGGCATCGGCCCAGCTCGCGACCTGCACGGCGCCGGCTCGCCGATCTGCCTGGGCACCGACCAGCACGCCATGATCGACATGTTCGAGGAGGCCCGCGCCGTGGAGCTGGACGAACGGCTGGACACCCGCGAGCGCGGTCACTGGACGGCGGGCGAGCTGCTCGCCGCGGCCACCTGGAACGGCCACTATGGGCTCGGCTGGCCGGAGGCCGGCCGCATCGAGCCGGGGTCGTACGCCGACCTGGCGACGCTGAGCTTGGAGTCGGTGCGGCTGGCGGGGACCGACCCGGCGCACGCCGCCGCCGCCATCGTGTTCGCCGCGACCGCGGCGGACGTCCGGCACGTCGTGGTCTCCGGCCGGCAGATCGTGCGCGACGGCCGGCACCTGCTCATCCCCGACGTCCCCCGCGCGCTGTCCGCCGCCGTCGCCGCCGTCACGTCGCCCGCGTGAACGCCGCCGGGGTCCCCGCGTGAGCACGGTCATCAGGAACATCGGGGAGCTGGTCACCAACGACCCGGCCCTGGGCGCGGGGCCGCTCGGCCTGGTCAGCGACGCGGCCCTGGTCATCGACGGCGACCGCGTCGCCTGGGCCGGCCCGGCGGCGGCCGCGCCCGCCGCCGACGCGGCCTATGACGCAGCCGGCCGCGCCGTGCTGCCCGGCTTCGTCGACTCGCACGCACATTTGGTCTTCGCCGGCGAGCGGGCGGCGGAGTTCGCCGCCCGGATGAGCGGGCGCCCCTACACCGGCGGCGGCATCCGCACCACCGTCGAGCGCACGCGGGCCGCCTCGGACGAAGAGCTGCGCGCCAACCTCGCCCGCCTGGTGGCCGAGATGGCCGGGCAGGGCACGACGACCGTCGAGTGCAAGTCCGGCTACGGCCTCACCGTCGCCGACGAGGAGCGGGCCGTGCGCATCGCCGCCGAACTCGCCGACGAGGTGACCTTTCTCGGCGCGCACATCGTGCCGGCCGGCATGGAGGCGGCCGACTACGTCGCGCTGGTCACCACCGACATGCTGGCCGCCTGCGCGCCGCATGCCCGCTGGATCGACGTGTTTTGCGAGCACGTCGCCTTCGACGCCGAGCAGACGCGCGACATCCTGTCCGCCGGCATCAGGGCGGGGCTGACGCCGCGGCTGCACGCCAACCAGCTCGGGCCCGGCCCCGGCGTACAGCTCGCCGTGGCCCACGGCGCCGCCTCCGCCGACCATTGCACGTTCCTGTCGGCCGCCGACGTGGACGCCCTGGCGGGGTCGGACACGGTGGCGACGCTGCTGCCCGGCGTGGAGTTCTCGACCCGCCAGCCCTACCCCGACGCGCGGCGGCTGCTCGACGCCGGCGCCACCGTCGCCATCGCCACCGACTGCAACCCCGGCTCGTGCTACACGAGCAGCATGGCCTTTTGTGTCGCGCTGGCCGTACGGGAGATGCGCATGACCCCGGCCGAGGCGGTATGGGCGGCCACGGCCGGGGGCGCCCGGGCGCTGCGCCGCGACGACGTCGGCCGCCTGGCGGCCGGGGCCCGCGCCGACGTCCTCGTGCTGGAGGCACCCTCCCACATCCACCTCGCCTACCGGCCCGGCGTGCCCCACGTCGCCGCCGTCTGGAAGGCCGGCGCTCCCGTCGTCACGTAGCCGCCTTTCTCACCAGATCCTGTCCACCGGCATTACCGACGGCACCCTCAACAAGCCTTCGACCCTGCCTGCACCCGCCGGCCCCGCCCGCCAGATGGAGGCGTCCATTGTGATGAACGAGAAACATCACTTTGACCGATGTACGGCCTCCATGATCGCCTTTATGCTCTACCTTGACGTTTCAACCATGTGACACAAGAGTTTCGGGAGAATTTCTGGGCACTCTTGTAACAGAGGTGCACTCCGGTTAAGGGATTCAGTCAAGATCAACTCTTAGACGGCCATCTGGCTGCGTGCCACAGCGTAATTTTCCGCACTTCCCCAAACTGTGTGGAAGTGCCGTTGGACGCGACGTCGAAACCAATCTTGTGACCCTTTATTTGGATGAGCAACTCGCCCTTGCGCATGGTTTCCAATTCACCGGAACGGAGTTTAGCAAAGGTGCTTGAGAAAGTCTCCGTGATCGCCGATGACCTCGAATCAGAGGTGCTGGACGTCCGCCAATTCGTGGATCTGACCCAGCATGAGATCACGGCCCTCAAGACGAAGCACAACCTTGCCGATGCGCACACGCACCAGCGGCAGTCGGCCAGTCAAGCGGCTATCGTGGCCAACCTTGAAAGCCTCTGGTATGAGGCCGAGAACATGCTGCAGTCGGAGGCTGAGCAACGCTTTCTCGAAGCTTTCTTCCGGTTGCACAAGCAGTCGACCGCCGCGGCGATGAACAAGACCTTACTGGTCTATTCGGCCAGCATCGCCACGATGGTGGCCGCAATGTATCTACGTCAGCGCGATATGTCCGTCTCGCTGGTCTCGCCGTGCTTTGACAACCTGGTCGATCTACTCAAGCACATGGGGGTCGACCTCGGCTCGTTCCCCGAGGAATGGCTGCATGACACCGATCGGATCTATGAGCGGATGTCGGCGGTGGACACGGACGCGATCTACCTGGTCGACCCGAACAACCCCACCGGATTCACCCTGCTCAAGGACGGTCGTGACGGCTTCGCCGAGGTCATCCGACTGTGCAAGGAGACCGGCAAGCTGCTGATCATGGACTTCTGCTTCGCGTCGTTCGTGCTATGTGCGGATGGCATGGACCGAATCGACATCTACCGGATGCTGGAAGAGTCCGGCGTCAGCTACATGGCTATTGAAGACACTGGCAAGACGTGGCCCGTGCAGGACGCAAAATGTGCAATGATCACGGCGAGTGAGGACATTCGAGAGGATGTCTACAACATACACACGGCCGTATTGCTCAACGTCTCTCCGTTCATCTTGAACTTCCTCGCCGAGTACGTCGAGGATTCCATCAAGGACAACTTCGCGTCTGTGCGTGACGTCATCAGCCAGAACCGTGCCGCTGCTCGAGAGGCGCTCGCCGGCACCATTTTGGAATATGTACCACCAGTGGTGGAAACCAGCGTCGCCTGGTTCCGTATAACCCGACCCGGCCTAACCGCTACAGACCTTCAGTCGCGTCTATTCGAGGACGAGGTCTATACGCTACCTGGCACGTATTTCTATTGGGACGATCCCGCGCGGGGGGAGCGGTACCTTCGCATTGCGCTGGCGCGGCGTCCCGATGAGTTCGCGGCCGCGATGACTGCGATGCGGAAGGTGCTCGTCAACGATGCCCACTGAACTGCATATCGACGCGTCGCTCTTCCTGGGCATGCATGCCGAGAACGACAAGGTGCGAGTCGGCTGCAAGAATTTCTTCGTCGAGCGACTGTCGGACGGCGCGGTCGTCATGAGCCTGGAACAAGTGGGCCGGTGCGACGCGATCGTCTGGTGTCGCGGCCGTGCCGAGCAGGACGACTACTACCCGTTCATGGACGTTCTGCACACTGACATGGGGATCGACCGGGTCCCCTACGAGGAACGAGACATCAAAGTCGCGCTCTCCACTCCGGAGCTCGCCGACTTGAATCTGACCGATCGGCTGACCATGGGAATGGTGCTCGCTCGCGGCGGCGAGTTGGTGACCGTCTCGCCGCGGTTGCGGGATCGGGACGGGTTGCCGGTACGGCCGCCCGATGGCGGCCCCGAGCGCGCGTTCCCGCCCCGCCTGGAGGAGCTCTACCAACGTTCACTCGCGCTGCGGGTGCCCACGGAGGAGGTGTGATGTATTCCGGAACAATTGTTCCGCTTGTCACCCCCGTCGATGTCGAGGGAAGGGTAGACGTCCCCAGCGTCGCGCGGCTCATCGAGTCCCTGCACCGTGACGTCACCGCGCTGATGCCGGCGCTCAGCTCGGGTGAGGGCTGGCTGTTGGACGACAAGCAGTGGCGCGACATGGTGTCGGCCACCAAGACGCATTCGCACGGCCTTCCCGTGCTGGCCGGAATCCAGCTGCCGGAGACTGCGCAGGTCGTCGAGCGCGCCGAGCTCGCGCGCGAACTCGGCGCGGACGCCGTCGTGGTGACCACGCCGTTCCGTGCCGAGATCAGCCAGGAGGAGATCTTCGAGCACTACCGGAAGGTGCGCGAGGCGGTGGATGTGCCGCTGTTCATTTACAACGAGGCTGCGGTCTCGGGTAACACGATCGAGCTGGAAACCCTGCTGCGGATCTTTGACTTGCCCGATGTCGTTGGGATCAAGGAGTCAAGCGGCTCAGCGGAATTCACCCGTCGCCTCGCGCACGCGGCTCACTCGGTGCCGGTGTTCGAGGGCTGGGAGAACCTGTTGCTCGAGGCGCGCGGGGTGGCCGGCCTCGTCGGACCGCTGGCAAACCTGGAGCCGGAGCTGTGCAACGCCATGCTGGTCGATCCGACACCAGAGCGTCAGGCCGAGGTCGACGCGGCGTGCCGGCGGTTCGGCGTGTTCGAAGACGACTGGTATCGACGGGTCAAGACGGGGTTGTGCAAACGCGGCGTGATCAGCACCGATCTGGGGATCGGCGGGTCTCGAGAGCAGCGATGATGCGGATATCTCCGACAGATTCGGCACAGAAGCGGCTGTACATCTACAACCGTACGGTTCCCGACGTCGCCGGTTATGCCGACCTGCTCGACATCGAGCGGAACTGGGCGGGTCGGCTGGCGGCGGACCACGAGCGGCAGGCGCCTGCCTTCGCCTCGGGAGAAGATCTGCTCGCCGCGCTGAGCAAGCTGCTCGATGAGGAGGAGAAGGCAGGCCCAAGCGAGCATGAGCGATTCCTCGCGGAGGAGGCGACGTTGCGGCAATTCAAGTCGGTGGTCGCGGCCTTCGCGGTGGACGGACTGGTGGAGTCGCAATCCCACCTCGGAATCATCCGTCGGCTGCCGGCACGGGCACGCACCATGGTGATGCAGGTACTCATCGACGAGTTCGGGTGCGGCAACGACGAGCAGGAACACGCTCAGCTATACACCAAACTCGTGACCGAGCTGGGCATGCCGACCGACCTCGAGTACTACGTTGGCATCGCTCCGGACGAATGCTTCGCTTACGTCAATCTCTTTCACTGGTTCGCTGAGCGCGCCCCGAAACCGGAGTACTTCCTCGGCGCGTACGCGTACTTCGAGTCGAGCGTGCTGTATGCGTTCAAGTGCTACGCCGCGGCCAGCAGCCGGCTCGGGATCGTCAACTCGCGCTACTACACGGAACATCTCTACATCGACACCTTTCACAGCAGGCGGATGCGTTCGTCGATCCGCGCCCTCGAACGCGACCGGCCGGTGGACCTGGCCAAGGTGTGGGCCGGAGTGACGATGACCAGCGCGGTCGTGGCCGAAGCCACCGAAGCCGCGCTGGGCCGGTCCCGGAGGGTCGCCGCGTGAGCACGAGGATCAGGCAGATCAGCCAGGACGAGATTCTCGTGGAGGTCGACGGAACGAAGGTCATCACCCAAAGCGAGTGTCCCCACCGCAAGGGCAGGCTGCGATTCGGCGTGGTCAACGCGCGGCGAATGAGTATCATCTGCCCCCTTCACCAGTCCAGTTTCGACCTGCGTACCGGTCGGCGGCTCAGCGGACCGGCCTGCGGGCCGCTGCGGGTACTGGTACTCGGTGACGAAGGTGACGAAGGTGACGAAGGTGACGAAGGTGACGAAGGAGAGACGGCCGAAACAGAGATGTGAGTGCAAAGCGCTCGCCTGCGTGCTGCTACCGGGGGCCGGTCACCCGGGTAGCAGCACGCGGCGGGCCAGCATGCCAAGAGCGTCTGTGATCCGGACGATCGAAAGGCCGATCTCGTCGCGCTGGAATCGGTAGACCTCTGGGGCCAGCGGCGCCATCAGGATGTCGGTGAGCGTGTCCGGATCCCCCGCGCCGGCCGCACGGACCAAGGCGTGGACGTGGGTGCGCCAGAATCGGTAGGCGCCGGTGGCCATTCGTGGACTGCCGACCTCGACGCCCAGCGCCAGGTGCAGGTGCCGATCGAGGAGGTCGATCATCGCCGCGTAGAAGGCGGCCAGCCGGTCGGCGGGGTGGGCTCCCGGGCCGAGTGGGGGGCCACCAAAGATCAGCTTCTCTTGCAACGCACGTTCGTGCTCGTCCAGCAGCGCGACCGCGATGGCTCCCGGATCGGGATAACGGCGGTAGAGAGTGGCGCGCCCGACCCCGGCGGCCCGAGCGATGTCGTCCATGGTGACC
>CALAED010000520.1 GCA_937891035.1 uncultured Thermomonosporaceae bacterium
CTGCTACGAGGCGTTCATCCACATCGTCGACTCGATGTTCAACCAGCACGCCAAGTGGCTGAAGGTCACCCGGCAGCTGCCCTGGCGGCGGCCCATCGCCTCGCTGAACTACCTGCTCAGCTCCCATGTGTGGCGCCAGGACCACAACGGCTTCACCCACCAGGACCCCGGCTTCCTCGAGGTCGTGCTCAACAAGAAGCCGGAGATCATCCGGGTCTACCTGCCGCCGGACGCCAACACTCTGCTGTCGGTGGCCGATCACTGTCTGCGCTCGCGCGACTACATCAACGTGATCGTGGCCGGCAAACAGCCCGCGCTCAACTGGCTGCCGATGGACGAGGCGATCCTGCACTGCACGCGCGGGATCGGCATCTTCGAATGGGCCAGCACGGAGGGGGGCGCCGATCCCGATGTGGTGCTGGCCTGCGCCGGCGACACGCCGACGCTGGAGACGCTGGCCGCCGCGGACATCCTCCGCCGGCACTTTCCCGACCTGCGGGTACGGGTCGTCAACGTGGTGGACCTGATGCGGTTGCAGCCCGACAGCGAGCATCCGCACGGGCTCACCGACAGCGAGTACGATGCGATCTTCACGACCGACCGGCCCGTGATCTTCGCCTTCCACGGCTACCCGTATCTCATCCACCGGCTCGCCTACCGGCGCCACGGCCACGCCAACCTGCACGTGCGCGGCTACCGGGAGGAGGGCACGACCACGACGCCGTTCGACATGGTCATGCTCAACGACCTCGACCGCTTCCACCTCGTCATGGACGTCATCGACCGGGTGCCGGAGCTCGGCGGGCGGGTCGCGCACATCCGTCAGCGGATGATGGACACACGGCTGCGGCACCGCGCGTACACCCGCGAACACGGCGAGGACCCGCCGGAGGTGCGCGAGTGGGTGTGGCCGCACTGATGCCGGCTCGCCGGGCATGCCGATGCTGATCCTGACCGTCAACGCCGGGTCGAGCAGCCTCAAGCTGAGCCTGCTCGACCAGGGTGACAACGTGGTGGCCCGCCGCGAGGTCGAGGCAGTGGCCGGCCGGTTCGACGCGGGCACGGTCACGGCGGCGCTCACCGGCCTGCCCGCGCCGGACGCCGTCGGGCATCGCGTCGTCCACGGGGGCCGCGAGTTCGTCGGGCCGGTCCGGCTCGATGATCATGTCGAGCGGCGGCTGCGCGACCTGACCGACCTGGCGCCGCTGCACCAGCCCAAGTCCCTCGCCGGCATCGAGGCCGTACGGTCGGGGTTGCCCGGTGTGCCGGAGGTGGCCTGCTTCGACACGGCCTTCCACGCCACCGTGCCGGAGGCGGCCGCCACCTATGCCGTCCCCGCGGAGTGGCGGCAGGCGTACGGGCTGCGCCGCTATGGCTTCCATGGGCTCTCGCACGCCTATGCCGCCCGGCGCGTGGCCCAATTCGTCCGCGCACCCCGGCTCGTGGTCTGCCACCTCGGCGCCGGTGCCTCGCTGTGCGCCGTCCGCGACGGCCGTTCGGTGGACACGACGATGGGCTTCACGCCGCTCGAAGGGCTCGTCATGGCCACCAGGTCGGGCGACGTCGACCCAGGCATGCTGCTGTGGCTGGCCGAGCGCACCGAACTCACCGTCGCCGAGATCTCGCACGCGCTTGAGTACGAGTCGGGCCTGCTCGCGCTCGCCGGGACCGCCGACATGCGCAAGGTGCTAGCGGCGGCGGAACGGGGCGAGCCGCGGGCCGCCCTCGCCCTCGACGTCTACATCCACCGGCTCCGCTCGGCCGTGGCCGCGATGGCCGCCTCGCTCGGCGGCCTCGATGTGCTCGTCTTCACCGGCGGCGTGGGCGAGCACGCCGCCGAGGTACGGCGTCGGGCCGCCGCCGGGCTGGCCTTCCTCGGCGTCGCCGTGGACGCCGGCGTCAACCGCGATGCGGTCCCCGACGCCGAGATCACCGGCCGGGACGCCTCCGTCCGCACCTTCGTCATCGCCGCCAGGGAAGACCTGGAAATAGCGGCCGGCGTACGCGCCGTACTCGCGTAGGCGCGTGCTCGTCGCGCAGGTGCACAAACGCGACGTCCCGGCGGCGCCCTGACACGTGCCGAGAGCGATGACGAGTGTCGGGCCAGGACCAGCATCATCGCTCGTCGGCCGGCCGGGCCGGCTCAGCCGGCCGGCGCGCGGCCGTCGACCAGCGGTGTCTCCCACGAGTCGCCGGGCTGGATGGTGACCGTGTCATGGCCTGGGACGGCGATCCGGATCGCCGAGACGCCGTCGGGCCGCAGCCGTACCCGCATCCGGTCGCGGTCATACAGCACATCGACGCCCCAGTGCCCGCGGTAGCGCAGCTCGAACCGGAGCCGGCCGACGTTGGCCGGCAGCCGCGGGCTCAGGCACAAGATCTCGCCCCGCGTCTCCACGCCGGCGTAGCAGCGCTGTACCAGGTCCACCGTGCCGGCCATCGCGCCAAGGTGGACGCCCTCTGGGGTGGTGCCGTGCTGCAGGTCGGCGATGTCGGACCGCAGCGTCTCGACGAAGAAGCGCCAGGAGTCGTCGCCGCCGCGGGCCAGCACCCACGCGTGCACCAGGGCGCTCAACGTCGATCCGTGGGACGTCCTGGTCATGTAGTAGGCGATCGTGCGCGGGATCAGCTTCGTATCGTAGGCATAGCCGAGCCCGGCCAGGATGTCCCGCAGCTCTTCTGCCGGCAGCAGGTAGAACAGCATGAGCACGTCGGCCTGCTTCGACGCCTGGTAGGCGTTGGCGGTGTCGCTTTCCGCCTCCAAGATCCGGTCCAACCGGCGGATGTCGCCGTACCGCTCCTGGTAGGCGGCCCAATCCAGCTCGGCGAGCTTCTCATAACCCTCGAACTGACTGATGATCCCGCCGTCGTGGAACACGACGCGCATCTTCCGGCTCACGTCCTCGAAGAGGGCGATCTCCTCGCGCCCTACGGCGAGCCGCTCCAGCAGCTCGATCCGCCGGTATTCGGGCAGTTCGGCGAGGATGGAGAGGGCACGGCGCAACACCCAGACGGTCATGATGTTGGTATAGGCGTTGTTGTCGAGGCCCGGCTCCGCCCGGTTCGGGTAGCCGTCGTGGTATTCGTCGGGCCCCATGACGCCGCAGATCTGATATCGGTCGAGGCTGCGGTCATAGGTGGCGAGACCGGCGAAGAAGCGCGCGATCTCCAGCAGCATCTCGGCCCCGTGCTCGGCCACGAACTCCGTGTCGCCGGTCGCCTCGTAGTACCGCCAGACGTTGTAAGCGATCGCGAGCCCGACGTGCCGCTGCAGCTGCGAGTTGTCCGGCAGCCAGTGGCCCGAGTTGGGGTTGAGGTGCAGCCGCTGGGTCTCCTCGCGGCCGTCGCTGCCGCTTTGCCACGGGTACATCGCCCCCGGGAGCCCGGCGGCGCGCGCCGCCCACCGGGCCTCGGGCAGCCGCCGCCAGCGATACAGCAGCAGCGACCGGGCGATCGCCGGGAAGCGCAAGATCAGGAAGGGCAGGACGAACAGCTCGTCCCAAAAGACGTGCCCGCGGTAGGCCTCCCCGTGCAGCCCGCGCGCCGGTACGCCGGCGTCCAGGTCGACCGTGTGCTCGGAGACGGTCTGGAGCAGGTGGAACATGTGCAGGTTGAGCACCCGCTGCGCGTCATCGTGATCGATGCTGATGCGACAGCGCCGCCACAGCCGGTCCCAGGCGAGCGCGTGCCGCTCCAGCAGCGCGTCGAAGCCGGCCGCCCGGGACACCAGCGTCCGCGCGGCTGTCGTGCATTCGACGATCGCCCGATCCCGGGAGGTGAACAGTGCCGCCACCTTCTCGACGGTCACGGGCGTGCCCTCGCGCACGTCCATGACGAGGTCGTGCCGGATCGCGCCCGGCCTGCGGTTCAGCTTGCGCGTCGCGACGGCTCCGTGCACCCTCGTCCGCGCGGCGACCGCGATCTCGATACGCGACGAGACCGTGCGGACCCGGAGCCAGATGGCATCGTTGCCGTCCCGGCCTTCGGTGACGGGTGCGAGGTGCGCCCCGTTCAGCGCACGGTAGCGGGCCACGCCGGCGTTGGTGACCGTCCCGTCCAGGGCCGACCGCACCTCGAGGCGGCCGCTCCAGTCCTCCGGCAGGATCGTCGTCTCGAGCGCGGCCAGATGCGGTTCGTCCATGGAAACGATGCGCCGCTGGGTGACCGATGTAGTGCGGCCGGCCTCGTCGCGCAGCCGCAGCAGCCGGGTCAGCACGCCGCGCCGTATGTCGAGTTCCTGCCGGTACGACACGAGGCTCGCGGCGTCGGGGGCGAACCACGCGCCGCCGTCCACCCGGAATGTCAGCGGCAGCCAGTTAGGGACGTTGACGATGTCTTCGTTCTCGACGTCGCGCCCGGCGATCGCGGTGGTCAGCCGGTTGTACAGGCCCGCGACGTACGTGCCCGGGTAATGGACGCCGTCCGCGGTCGACTCCGGCGCCGCCCCGCGCGTGGCGAAGTAGCCGTTGCCGAGCGTGCACAGCGACTCGCGTCTCCCCTCGGCGGCGGGGTCGTACTCGTCGTAGCCGAGCAGCCACCGGCTCACCGGACCCTCCGCCCAGCGTTCGTGGCCTCGCGCCCGGTGCTGTTGGCCCTGCGCCCGGCGTTCATGGCGGCGTCCCGCGCGGCGTCCGGCACGGTCACGGGCCCGCCCGCGCGGCCGGGCTTTGGTGCGTCGCGGCGAGGCGGAGTTCGGCGAGGTCGGCGACCACGAGTCCGGCGCCGTTTTCGCGCAGCTCGGCCGCCTGGCCGGCGCGGGCGACGCCGATCACGAGTCCGAACCCGCCATCGCGCCCGGCGATGACGCCGGCCAGGGCGTCTTCGACCACGACGGCCCGTCCGGGCGGCACCCGCAGCCGGCGCGCCGCTTCGAGGAAGAGACCGGGGTGCGGCTTGCCGGGGAAGCCCAGCCGGGCAGCGTCGAGTCCGTCGACGCGGGTGTCGAACAGGTCGGCCACTCCCGCCCGCCGTAGCACCTCACCGCAGTTGCGGCTGGCGGACACCGCCGCCGTCCGTACCTGGTGGTGGCGCAGCTCGGAGATCAGCCGCACGGTCGAGGGGAAGGCGGCGACGCCGTAGCGCGTGAGCTGGTCGCGGAACAGCGCGTCCTTGCGGAGCCCGATCGACCTGATGACCTCCGGGGCCTCCTCGGGCGGCAGCTCGATACCGCGGGCGGAAAGGAACGAGCGGACGCCGTCCAGCCGCGGCTTGCCGTCGACGTAGCGCAGGTAGTCGGCCCGCACGTCGAACGGCCGGAACTTCTCCCCGAACGCGGCCGAATGTGCTCGCAAGAACGCGTCGAAGACCGACTTCCACGCCGTCGCGTGGACGCGCGCGGTATCGGTGATCACGCCGTCGGTATCGAAGATGACCGCGTCGAAACGGTCGAGGGGCAGGACGGCCGCCGACGTCATCTCAGGCCTCCAGTTCGCTGTGCGCCTGGCCGGCACAGACGACGACCTCGCAGGGGGAGGACGCGAGCACCCTGGGTACCGTGTCGCCGCCGAGCAGGTTGCCGTGCGAGGCGTCGCCGCGGGCGCCGACGACGAGCAGCTCGGCGCGGTCGGCGGCCCGGATGAGCAGCCCGGCGGGACTGCCGTAGGCGATCCGCAGCCGGGTGGTGATGTGCTGGGTCCTGGGCAGCTCCCGCGCGACCAGGCGGCGCAGTCGCAGCCACGCCGCGACCCGCGCGGGGGACAGGAGCCGGTGACCGCGGTCACCCGGGACGCGGATGACCTCCAGCCGGGCGTTGCGCCGCTTCGCCTCGTCCGCCGCGCGATGGAGCGCCGCGATCGAGTTGGGCGACCCATCGACGCCGACGAGCACGCACCGGTGGGCCGGGATGATTCGCATGGCCGCTCTCCTTTGCTCCACCCTCACCACCTTCCCTCGGGAGGTCCGTGGCAAGCAGAGACGAGTGACCCGGACCTTCAGGGACCTTCGCCCTCGGGGACCGATGTCGCCGCGCGGCGGGACCTTCAGCTTTGCCCCCGCGGGCGGGGGGCGGGAGAGCGACCCTGACGGTGTCTTCTCCGAGGAGGTGGTCGCCGGGCCGACTGTTCGGGACCTTTGGCCCCGAACGAGCCCCGGCTTCCCAGCGTCATACAAGTCAGCTGGGGTTAAGGATTGAGGTCGCCATGAAAGCATCAGCGTCAGCGCGGCCCCGCCTCGCCAGGGCCGCCCTGTCCATCGTCCTTCTTCTGTTCGGCGTGGCGCTTGCCGTGTCGGCCTGTGTCCGCCAGACCAAGGTCGTCGGTCAAGAGGGCGGCCGGGCGCCGGCGTCCGTGCCACCGTCGGCCACGGCGACCGCTCCGGCGCCGGGGACCGGCACCACGTCGCCCGCGAGTCCGCGGCCGGGCAATCAACCGGCCGGGCAGCCCGCTGCGGCGTCACCGCGGCTGCCCGCTCCCTACCTGCCGCTGTGGCCGTTCGGGAACGGACAGCAGGTGCTCGCCTGGCAGGCGAGCTATCAGTCGGGTGGCCACCAGCCATGGCATCTCAGTGCACGGCAGACCGCGCTGTCGTTCACCCAGGGCTACCTCGGCTACACCGAGATCAACCAGGTCGCGGCGGCCACGGTCAGCGGCGGCCACGCCCGGGTCGCCGTCGGCCTCCGGACGGACGCGGGACGCGTCGGGACGGCGGCGGTGATCCACCTGGTGCGGTACGGCGCCGGCCGCCTCGCCCCCTGGGAGGTCGTCGGCACCGACGACGCGACGCTCTCACTCGCCGCTCCGGCGTACGGAGCCCGCATCGGCACTCACATGACGGTCGGCGGCCGGATCACCGGGGTCGACGAGAGCATTCGCGTGCAGGTCCGCCGGCAGTCGTCGGGCGCACCGGCGGGCGAGTTCTGCTGCGTCCCGGCGGGCGGCCGGAACCAGCCCTGGTCGGCGCCGGTGACCGTGCCCGGGACCGCGCGCGGCGTGCTCACCATCGCCGCCTCCACCGGCGGGCACCTCTCCGCCGTTGAACGCTTCGCCATCACCGGGGTCGTCCGGTAAGAGCCGCCCGTGGCCGGCGCGGCACCGCATGGGTCCGAAAAACTTTCGAAACTTTCATGATTTAGCAAAAAGTTTCATCGCCTCGTGCGAGTGGCTGCGCCACTGGCGGGGGCCACTTTCTGCTGGTAGAGCCGGGCACGGCAGCGTTCCCTGGTCGGTCGAGGGCGTCCGCCCGGGCGTCCGGCTTTCGGGGGTCCGTTGCCGTCGACCGCCGGGCGATTGACACTGAGGGCCCCATCGATGGCGATCTTCGTAACCGGCCGGTCGCCGCCGCGGCGACCGGCCCCGACTCCACGGCCACTCCGCCAGGGCCCCCGCCAGAGGAGGAGGGCGACCATGGCCGACGGCTCAAGCCCGTGCGAGCCGCCGGCTTGTACGAGGAGGAAAGCACGCCCATGAACGATGTCTCCGCCCACCCCAAGAGCCGCCGCCGCGGCCGCATCAGGCCGCTCATCGGCGCGGCCTGCGCCGTGGTGCTGGGCGCTGCCGCGGCGCTTGTGCCCGGCACCGCCAACGCCGTGACCGTCACCACCAATCAAACCGGCACAAATAACGGCTTCTTCTACTCATTCTGGACCGATAGGCCGGGATCGGTCTCCATGGAGCTGAACTCCGGCGGCAACTACAGCACGTCATGGAGCAGCACCGGGAACTTCGTCGCCGGAAAGGGATGGAATCCCGGCGGCCGCAGGACCGTGACCTATTCGGGCAGCTTCAATACATCCGGCAATTCATACTTGGCGCTCTATGGGTGGACGACGAACCCGCTCGTGGAATATTACGTCGTCGACAATTGGGGTTCCTTCCGGCCCACGGGCACGTTCAGGGGCACCGTGAGCAGCGATGGCGGCACCTACGACATCTATCAGACGACGCGGGTCAACGCCCCCTCGATCATCGGCACCGCGACCTTCAGCCAGTTTTGGAGCGTGCGGCAGTCGAGGCGAACGGGCGGCACCATCACCGCCGGCAACCACTTCGACGCGTGGGCCCGTGCCGGCATGAACCTGGGCACCCACAACTACCAGATCCTCGCGACCGAGGGATTCCAAAGCAGCGGAAGCTCCAACATCACCGTGGGCTCGTCCACCGGCGGCGGTGGCGGTGGCGGCGGCAGCGGTTGCACCGCGACGCTGTCCGCCGGCCAGCAGTGGAGCGACCGGTACAACCTCAACGTCGCGGTCTCCGGCACCAACAACTGGATCGTGACGATGAACGTCCCGGCCCCCGAGAAGATCATCGCCACCTGGAACATCAGCGCCAGCTGGGACTCAAGCGGCCAGATCATGACCGCCAGACCCAACGGCAGCGGCAACAACTTCGGCGTCACCATCCAAAAGAACGGCAGTACGACCTGGCCGACGGTCTCCTGTCGCACGGCTTGACGCCCGAACACCGATGACCTCACCTATGGCGCGGCGGCCCGCTGCCGCCGCGCCATTCTGCCGCCGCTGGACGTCCAAGCAACTAAATCTGGGTGATTTTGTTTCGGAGTTCTTGGGGGTCGTCTATAGGTGTTTTCTGGGACCAAGCGGCGTCAAAGTGAGCGATGAACCCATCGACTATCTCCTGGTCCGAGGACATCATAGCCACGGCATAGTCGCGCCGCCCCGGCACATGAGGATTTTCTAGGATGACCAGGACGTGGGCACTGTCAAAGATCTGGTATGTGATCGTAGTTTCGATATCGGAGGAGACTTCGAGTTGAATCTCATGCCGGGCATCTGCGCTGAGCAAGTTATCAAGATGATTCAAGAACGTCTCACGCAACCGGTCGCTCGTGATGCGGTAATAGCGCAAGGGAGGACTGTTGCGGCTCACCCGGCGTTCGGTTTCGCGAAGATACAGCTTCGCCGAAGGGTCGATATCTAGCAGATCTTGCACAACCGTCCCCAGTGTGCGGACGATGCCGACGTCTTTCATCATCTGCGCGGCGATCTTTGATATCTCCGACGGGGGCACCTTTCTGAAGCCCTCGCCGCTGGTGCTGACCGCGCTGATCAGCTGCTTTATCTCTGTGACCTCTTCCCACACGGTGGCGCGTTCAAAAGCCAGATAGAAGGCGATAGCCCCGACCGTGAGCAGCGTTAACGCAGGAAGTCGATCTTGGAGCCACGGGATGTTATCCAGTAAGCCGGTGAGGTCGACGATGGGCACAAAGGCGCTCAGGATTCCGATCGTCAACAAAGGCAGCTGACGGATAAGCCGCATCAAGCGCTCCTGTCGAATGCTTTGATCACCAAGCTCCATGATCATCCTTCGTGCAGACGCTAGGCTTCGTGCCCCACCGTATCGGTGACCGTGCGCAGGTGACTGCTTCCGGACAGTATGAACGGTGCCTTTGGGAAGGCCCGCAAGCGCGCCTGCGTCAGATCATGCGAAGTTGCGACCAGTCAAGATGATGCGAATAGGGCCTTCGCACCGATACAGCGCCACATCGGCCGGCGAATATGCGCGCGCGGTAGTTCCCAGGGCACGACATCGAAATCAAGGTCGGCGTCGAGACACTCCTCGTTCTCGGCGCCGTGGCGTACAGCAGACTGTTCGAACATGTTCGCCGGGCGGCGAGCGACCTTCTGGTGCAGCCGGGTTGGTGGTTCGCATCGCACCGCTTGGCCGCCGACCACTTCGACCTACGGCAGAACTCTTCCGGCGGCCGTTTCCAGATCTCCACTGTGATCGGCTCAGGCTGCAGGGGCGCCTTTCGCCCAGTCGAAGATCTCCGACACTACGTTCTCCCGACCATCACGCGTCAAGCCTACGGAAAGATCGGCGATCAGGCGCCTGCCGGGCCGGGCGGCGGGTAGGCGGACAACGAAGCTGCCCGGACTATGGTGCTTTAGGCACAGGGGATCGCGAGAGGGGCGGCGATGATCGCGCGAGTCTGGCGGGCGAGGGCGACCGAAGAGGGCGCCGAAGCCTATCGGCGGCACTTCATCGATGCGGTCGTTCCGGCACTGCGGAGCGTTGACGGCCATCGCGGCGCCTACCTCTTCCGCCAGGACGGCGAGGATCTCGTGGAGCTAGAGGTCGTCACCTTGTGGGAGTCGATGGACGCGGTCCGGCGCTTTTCCCCGGACCTCGAGACTCCCGTGGTCGAGCCGGTGGCGCAGGCCGTGCTGATGCGCTTCGACCCCAAGGTCACGCATAAGACCGTCGTGGTCGACACCGCGACCGGTGCGTCCTGAAGGGTGACCATGAAGCTGACCAACTGGGCGGGCAACATCACCTTCGCCGCGAAACAGGTGCATCGGCCCGCGACGGTAGCCGAGTTGCGGCGGCTGGTCGCCACCAGTGACCAGGTACGCGCCCTCGGCAGCGCGCACTCGTTCAACGACATCGCCGACACGCCCGGCGCGCTGATTTCGCCGGCCGGGCTGCCCGACGGCGTCGAGATCGACACCGCCGCCGGCGAGGTCAAGGTCGCCGCCGGCGTGCGGTACGCCGACCTGGCCCGCCGCCTGAACGACAGCGGCCATGCCTTGCGCAACCTGGCCTCGCTCCCGCACATCTCGGTTGCGGGGTCGTGCGCCACCGGCACCCACGGATCGGGCGACGGCAACGGCGGCCTCGCCACCGCGGTGGCGAGGCTGGAGATGGTCACGGCGGACGGGGACCTGGTCGTCCTCGACCGCGACGCCGACGGCGACCGGTTCCGCGGGGCCGTGGTGAGTCTGGGTGCCCTGGGGGTGGTGGTCGGCATGACCCTCGACATCGTCCCCGCCTTCGACATGCGGCAGTACGTCTACGACGACCTCGCCTTCGACGTGCTGGACGACCATTTCGACGAGATCTTCGCCGCGGCCTACAGCGTGAGTCTGTTCACCGACTGGCGGGCCCCGATCGTCAACCAGGTGTGGGTCAAGCAGCGCGTGGACGAGCCACACGAGTGGCCGGCCGGCGAGACCTGGCTCGGGGCGCGACCGGCCGACGGGCCGCGGCATCCGGTCGCCGGCATGCCCGCCGTCAACTGCACCCGGCAACTCGGCGTGCCCGGCCCCTGGCAGGAACGGCTGCCGCATTTTCGCTCGGGCTTCACGCCGAGCAGCGGCGAGGAGCTCCAGTCCGAATTCCTGCTGCCCAGGCGGCATGCCATCGACGCTCTGCACGCCCTGGCCGCCGTACGCGACCAGATCGCGCCCGTCCTGCAGATATCCGAGATCCGGACGATCGCCGCCGACGAGCTGTGGCTGAGCCCGTGCCACCGGCAGGACACGGTGGCCTTCCACTTCACGTGGATCAAGGACGCGCATGCCGTGCTGCCGGTGATCACGCTCGTCGAGGAGCGGCTGGCGCCGTTCGCCCCGCGACCGCACTGGGGCAAGCTGTTCACCGTCCCGCCCGATGTCCTGCGGTCTCGGTACGAGCGGCTGGCGGACTTCCAGGCGCTGGCGCGAGACCTCGACCCGGCCGGCAAGTTCGCGGGCGGCTTCGTCCGCCGTCACCTCCTCGACGAAGCCTGAGCCCGCCGCCGCGCCGGCCGGCCGGCGCCGCTACTCGGTCGGAGCGGTCGGAGCGGCCGGAGCGGCGG
>CALAED010000521.1 GCA_937891035.1 uncultured Thermomonosporaceae bacterium
CGGACTCCCGATTCCGTACCGCCGGTCGATACCCGCCGGGTCCGGCGCTCATAGCGTTGTCCGTGAGAGGTCTGAGAGGTCGTGGCCGGCCGTCCCGTTGTGTGCGCCGCGCTTTCGTGTGCCCATTTGCAGTCCGCGATGCGACAGGAGTCTCCAGGTGACCAGCGACGTCCCGATCACCGACGAAAGCCGGCTCGAGCCGGGAGCGGTTGTGCTCGCGGCGCGCGCCGAGAACGTCGTGAAGGAGTACGGATCGGGCGCGGCGCGGGTGACGGCGCTGGCCGGGGTGTCGGTGGGGATGCCCAAGGCCCGGTTCACCGCGGTCATGGGCCCGTCCGGCTCCGGCAAGTCCACCCTCATGCACTGCATGGCCGGACTCGACTCGGTCACCGGGGGGCGGGTGTTCGTCGGCGAGACCGACCTGTCCCGGCTCGACGACAAGCGCCTGACCCGGCTGCGCCGTGACCACATCGGGTTCGTGTTCCAGACCTTCAACCTCGTGCCGACGCTGACGGCGGGCGAGAACATCACGCTGCCCATCGATCTCGCCGGGCGGCGCCCGGACCGCGCGTGGGTCGACCATGTGATCGACACCGTGGGGCTGCGCGACCGGCTCACCCACCGTCCTCATCAGCTGTCGGGCGGGCAGCAGCAACGCGTCGCCTGCGCCCGCGCGCTCGCGGCCCGGCCGGAGATCGTCTTCGCCGACGAGCCCACCGGCAACCTCGACTCGCTGGCCGGTGCCGAGGTGCTGTCGTTTCTGCGCAACTCCGTCAAGGAGCTCGGCCAGACCGTCGTCATGGTCACCCATGACCCGACCGCCGCCGCCTACGCCGACCACGTCGTGTTCCTGTCCGACGGCCGCATCGTCGACCAGATGGCCGATCCGACCGCCGAGAAGGTCCTCGAGCGCATGAAGGGCTTCGACCTGCCGGAGGTCGTGGCCCGATGATGGCCAAGGTCACCCTGCGCAATCTCGCCGCGCACAAGCTGCGGCTGGGCCTGACCGCCTTCGCGGTGGTCCTCGGCGTCGCCTTCGTCGCCGGCACCCTCATCTTCACCGACACGATGTCGCGGCAGTTCGACGACATCTTCGCCAAGGTCGGCAAGGGCGTCGCCGTCGACGTACGGGCCAAGCAGGTGGTCGACGGCGGCGGCGACGAGTCCGCCGCCCAGCCCGCGGTGCCCGCCTCGCTGCTGACGCCGCTCGGCCAGATCGATGGCGTGCGCCCGCCCGTCGGCCACGTCTTCGGGTACGCCGCCATCATCGGCCGCGACGGCGAGGTGGTGGCCACCCAGGGGCCGCCGCAGATGGGCGTCAACTGGGTCCCCGGCGGCGACTATGAGATGACGCGCGGCCGGGCGCCGCGCGGCCCGGCCGAGGTGGCGATCGACGAGAACACCGCCAAGAAGGCCAAGTACGGGATCGGCGACGAGGCCAGGATCCTCGTCCAGGGCGCCCCGGCGCGGCACATGCGGGTGGTCGGAATCGTCGGCACCGGCAATTTGATGGGCGCCGGCCTTACCGCGTTCGACTCGGGGACGGCGCAGCGCCTGCTGCTTCGCCCCGGCTACTACAGCCACATCTCGATGGGCTCGGCCGGCCCCGGCGAAACGGAGCTGCGGGACAGGGTGGCCGCGGTGCTGCCGGGCAACCTCGAGGCGATCACGGGCACGAAGCTGCGGTCGGACGCCAAGAGCGACGTCGCGCAGATCATGTCGTTCTTCCGCACGTTCCTGCTGGTCTTCGCGCTGATCTCGATCTTCGTCGGGGCGTTCATCATCTTCAACACGTTCACGATGCTGGTCGCCCAGCGCACGCGGGAGCTGGCGTTGCTGCGCGCGGTCGGCGCGGCCCGCGTCCAGGTCACCCGGGCGGTGATCGGCGAGGCCATCGCGGTCGGGATCGCCGGCTCGACCGCGGGACTCGCGCTCGGAGCCGGCATCGCCCTGCTGCTCCGGCAGGTCATGTTCGGCGGGTCGGGCGACGCGCCGAGCGGTCTCGTCTTCACCGCGACGCCGGTGATCTGGTCGTACGCGGTCGGCATCATCGTGACGGTGGTGGCCGCCTATATCCCGGCCCGGCGCGCGGCGAAGATCCCGCCGGTGGCGGCGATGCGCGACGACGTGGCCCTGCCGCGGCGTTCGCTGCGCATCAGGATCGGGGTCGGCGGCGCGGCCGCGGCGGCGGGCGCGGCGGCGATGGGTCTTGGCCTTGCCGACGCGCTCGGCGGGCGGCCGCTGATCCCGATCGGCGCCGGCGCCTTCCTGGTGTTCCTCGGCGTGGCCATGCTCGCCCCGGTCATCAGCCGGCCGGTCGTGCGGGTGCTGAGCGCGTTCTACCCGCGGCTGTTCAAGACTCCGGGCCGGCTGGCTCGGCGTAACGCGCTGCGCAACCCGCGCCGCACCGCGGCCACCGCCTCGGCGTTGATGATCGGGCTGGCCCTGATCACGACCGTGAACGTGCTGGGCGCGTCCATGTCGGCGTCCATCGACAAGGCCGTCGACAGGCAGTTCGGCGCCGACTACCTCGTGCAGGCGCGGCCGCCGGCCGGGTTCGGGCCGGAGGTGGCCGGCGCGGTCGCCGCCACCTCCGGGGTGACCCGGGCCACCGCCTACTACACGGGTGCGGTCAACATCGGCGGCGAGCGGGCGGCGTACGTCTCCGGCGACATCGCCGGTCTCGCGGCGGGTGCCCGGCTGAAGCTGCTCGCCGGCGGCACCGGCCTCGGCGCCGACGGGATGCTCGTCGACGAGGACGTGGCGAGGACGCATCGGTGGGGCCCCGGGTCGGCCGTCCAGGCCGAGTTCCCCGACGGGGCACGGCAGCGGCTGCGGATCGCCGGCGTGTACGCCAAGAACGACGTGCTCGGCCCCCGGGTGCTGGCGCTGCCCGCCTACCGGGCGCACACCCCGCGGCCGCTCGCCCAGCTGGTCCTGGTGACCGCCGAGCGGCCCGGCGCGGCGACGCGGGCGGCGATCGAGCGGTCGCTGCGCGACCACCCGAACCTGGTGGTGCGAGATCAGGCCGGGGTGAAAAAGGAGTCGCGGCGGCAGATCGACCAGTTCGTGACCTTCCTTACGATCCTGCTGACGATGTCGGTCATCATCGCGGCGGTCGGCGTCGTCAACACGTTGGCGCTGTCGGTGATCGAGCGGACCAGGGAGATTGGCCTGTTGCGGGCGGTCGGCACCAGCCGCCGCCAGCTGCGCAGGATGATCCGGCTCGAGTCGGTGGTGATCGCCGTGTTCGGGGCGCTGCTCGGCATCGCCATCGGCGTGTCCTTCGGCGCGGCCATCCAGCACGGGCTGGCCGGCGAAGGCCTCAACGTGCTGTCGGTCCCTGTCGGAGCCCTCGTGGTCTATGTCCTGCTCGGCGGGCTGATCGGGGTGCTGGCCGCGCTGTGGCCGGCCTGGCGGGCCGGGCGGATGGACGTCCTGACGGCCATCGCCGCCGAGCGAGCGCGGCGGCGCCGGCGGCGGTCAGCCTTCGCGTTCGGCCGCCAGCCGCCGGGCCTTGCCGGTCATCTCGGGGTCGTGCAGATGGCACGCGACCTCGACGCCGCCGGCCGGCACGAGCCCCGGATCGACGCCGTCGAAGAACTCCGTGACGGCCTGGCCGGTGCCGTCGGCGCGAACCGCCCGCACGCCGCGCCACAGCGGCTCGGCCGGGTCGGATTCGCGCACCTTGGTGAGGAGCGCGGCGACGTCCTCCGGGGTCTTGCCGCCGCCCGCGGGGACGGCGACGCCGCCGGTCTGCCCGTCGAGGCCCGCCAGGTCGCCGAGGGTCGAGGTCTCCGCAAGGAATTCATCTTCCGGCAGCTCGGTCCAGCGCTGTTCCAGCAGCGCCCGCAGGTCGCGGCCCTCCCAGCCGCAGACTTCGAACGCGGCGGGACAACGCGGGTGGAACGAGCAGCCGCTCGGCCGGACCGAGGCGTCGGGCACCTCACCTCTGGGCACGTCGCGGGGCAGGCTCTTGCGCGGATCCGGCTCGGGCACCGCGGCGAGCAGCGACCGGGTGTAGGGGTGCTTGGGGTCGCTGAAGATCTCTTCGGTCGGGCCGATCTCGACGATCCGGCCGAGGTACATGATGGCGACCCGGTCGCAGAAGAACTTCGCGGTGCCGAGGTCGTGGGTGATGTAGACGTAGGTGAGGCCGAGCTGGAGTTTCAGGTCGAGCATCAGCTCCAAGATCTTGGCCCGTACGCTCATGTCGAGCATCGACACCGGCTCGTCGGCGATGATGAGCTTGGGGTCGAGGATCGTCGCCCTGGCCAGCACGGCGCGCTGCTTTTGCCCGCCGGACAGGTCGCCGGGGAATTTGCCGAGGTACTGGTCGACCGGGGCGAGGCCGACCCGTTCCAGCGCCGCCGCCACCTGCTCGCGGCGGGCGGCCTCGCCGTCCGCGAGCCCGTGAATGCGCAGCGGGTGACCGACGGCGCGCTCGATGTCCATCGCGGGGTTGAGCGAGGCGTGCGGGTCCTGGAAGACCATCTGCAGTTCGCGGCGCAGCGGCCGCAGCCGCCGCTCGGACAGGCCGACCAGTTCCCGGCCCTCGTAGCGGATGCTGCCGCCGGTCGGCGCGACGAGCCCGAGCAGCGCCCGGCCCAGCGTGGTCTTCCCGCTGCCCGACTCGCCCACGATGCCGAGCACCTCGCCGCGGCGCAGCCGGAACGACACTCCGTCGATGGCCCGGACCGAGCCGCGGTCGCGCCCGGTGAAGCGGTCGAACCAGCCGCCGCGCAGCGCGAAGTGGACGTGCAGGTCTCGGACGTCGACCAGGACCTCGCCGGCCGCGCCGTCGTCCACCGCCGCGGTGCCCGTCGCCTCAGGCTTCGTCGGCAACGCTGATCGCCTCCCTCTCCAGCCGCTCCGTGCCGCCCGCCGGCACCCTGTCGTGCGGGCCGTGCAGCCAGCACAGCACCCGCCGGTCGCCGCCCAGGCGCATTTCGATCGGGTTCACGTCGGCGCAGACTCGCATCGCCTCGGGGCAGCGGGGATGGAAGCGGCACGCCGCCGGCGGGTCGGCAAGGTCGGGGGGCGCGCCGGGAATGTAGTGCAGCCCGGTCGTCGACAGCGAGATCGTCGAGCGCAGCAGCTCGCGCGTGTAGGGGTGCTTCGGTTCGGCGAACACGTCGCGCGCGTCGCCCAGCTCAACGATCTTGCCAGCGTACATGACGGCCACCCGGTCGCAGGTCTCCGCCACGATGCCGAGGTTGTGTGTGATGAGCAGCATCGATGTGTCGAACTCGCTGCGCAGATTCGCCAGCAGCCGCAGGATCTGCGCCTCGACGAGCACGTCGAGCGCGGTCGTCGGCTCGTCGGCCACCACGAACGCGGGCCGCAGCACCAGCGCCAAGGCGATCATGATGCGCTGCCGCATGCCGCCGGAGAACTCGTGCGGGAAGTTGTCCACCCGGCTGGGCGGGATGCCCACGTGCCGCAGTACCTCGACCGTACGTTCCCTGATCTCGGACTTGGACAGGGCGGGATGGTGGGTCTTGAGGGTCTCGGCGAAGTGCTGGCTGATCTTCATCAGCGGGTTGAGCCTGGTCATCGGCTCCTGGAAGATCAGTCCGAGTTCTGGCCCGCGTAGCGCGTGCAGTTCCTTGCGCGGCATGGCGACGAGGTCACGATCCTTGAAGCGGATCTCACCGTCGACCGCGGCGCCCCCCGGCAGCAGGCCGAGCAGCGCCCGGCCCAGCGTGGACTTGCCGCAGCCGGACTCGCCGACGAGCCCGAGCACCTCGCCGGGACGCAGCTCCAGGCTCACCCCGTCGACCGCCCGTACCGGGCCGCGCGCGGTGCCGTACCACACCCGCAGGTCGCGTACGTCCAGCAGCGCGCCGGTCGGCCGGCCAGGCTGATTCGGCCGGCTGGGCCGGGTAGGCCGGGTGGGCCGGGTGGGCCGTCGTGTCATGTGGCCCTCCCCCCGTCCGGTCGGGCGCCGCCGGTCGCCGTGTCCGGGGCGGTGCCGCCGGATTCGAACGGCGGTTCGAGCGCACGCTGCGGCAAGATGACCTTGCGGAAGCGGCGCCGGCGCAGCGTCGGGTTGTACACGTCGTTGAGTCCCTCTCCGACCAAGGTCAGTCCGGTGACCGCGAGCACGATCGCCAGGCCGGGATACAGCGCGGTCCACCAGATGCCCGCTCCGGCGTCGGCGACCGCCCGCTGCAGGTCGTAGCCCCATTCGGCCGCGTCGGTCGGCTGCACACCGTAGCCGAGGAAGCCAAGCCCGGCGAGCGTGGCGATGGCGTCGGCGGCGTTGAGCGTCGCGATGACGGGCACGCTTTGCACCACGTTCGCGAAGATGTATCGCGTGATGATGGTGCGCGGCCGCGCGCCGATGGCGCGGGCCGCCTCGACATAAGTGGC
Source organism: uncultured Thermomonosporaceae bacterium (assembly GCA_937891035.1). Classification (GTDB taxonomy): domain Bacteria; phylum Actinomycetota; class Actinomycetes; order Streptosporangiales; family Streptosporangiaceae; genus CALAED01. The sequence goes on from CALAED010000521.1 coordinate 6,376, forward strand.
CTCGCGGGCGCTCAGCGTGCTGCTGCGCACCACGCGGAAGTACTGCGGGATATAGACCACGGTGATCGCGAGTGCCGCGGTCGCCACGCCGCTGCCGATCGCGTTCGACAGCAAGAACGCCGCGACGATCGCGAGCAGCAGGTACGGGAAAGCGAACAGCGCGTCCATGATCAGCACGAGGACGCGGTCCAGCCAGCGCCCGAAGTATCCGGAAAGCAAACCCAGCGGCACGCCGATGACCAGCGAAAACACCACAGCCAGCAGCATCACTTCGAGTGCCGTCCGCGAGCCCCAGATCACCCGGGAGAGCACGTCGAGCGACAGCACGGTCGTGCCCCAGGGATGCTGGTCGGACGGCGCGCCCTGCTTGGGGAAGGTCTGGCCCTGGTCTTGATACTGAGCGAAGCCGTAGGGCGCGATCAGTGGCGCGAAGACCGCGAGTATCACGAACAGCAGCGTGATGATGACGCCCGCCCACAGCATCCACTTGGCCAGCCCGCGCGCGTCGGCGACCGGGCCGAACATTCGGCGCAGGCCGCCGCGCAGGCCGCGCCCGCCCGGCCCGACCCCGGGGGTCGCCGGCTCTGGAGTCAATGTCGTCTGGGTCATCAGTACCGCACCCTCGGGTCGACCAAAGCGTTCACGAAGTCGATCAGCAGGCTGATCACCACCACTGCCAGCGCGAACACGGTGATGATCCCCTGGACGGCGGCGTAATCCCTGCCGTTGAGATAGGCGATGAGCTGGCTGCCGAGCCCGGGCCAGTTGAAGGTGTTCTCGGTGAGCACGGCGCCGCCGAGCAGCAACGCCGCCTGCAGCCCCATCACCGTGATCACCGGCACGAGCGCGTTGCGGAACGCGTGCTGCACGACGACCTTGCGTTCGCCGATGCCGCGGGCCCGGGCCGCCTCGATGTAGTCGCCCTGCAGGGTCTGCGCGACGTTGACCCGCACCAGCCGGATGAACACGCCGCATACCAGCAACCCCAGCGTCACCGCCGGCAGGATCAGATGCTTGATCACGTCCCAGAGGGCGTAGCTGTCGCCGCTGATCAGCGCGTCGAGGGCGAGGATATGCGTCTTGGTCGGCACCGTCGCCTGCACGATGGCGGAGGCCTGCCCCGATGAGGGCAGCAGTCCGAGCCGCTGAGAGACGACCAGCTGCAGCAGCAGGCCGACGAAGAAGACCGGCGCGGCGTAGGTGATGATGCCGAAGAGCCGGAGGACGACGTCGACGACGCGGTCGCGGTAGCGGCCGGCGATCAGCCCGAAGGGCAGCCCGATGCCGACGGCGACGATCAGCGCCGCGATGCTCAACTCGAGGGTGGCGCCGCCGTTGTCGACGATGATCTCGCGTATCGGCCGGTTGTCGGTGATCGTACGGCCGAAGTTGAACGTGAGGACGTCGCGCAGGTAGTCGACGTACTGGACGAGCAGCGGCCGGTCCAGGCCGAGCGCCTCCCGCCGGGCGGCCAGGTCGGCCGGGGACAGCCGGCCGCCGAGCGATGCGGTGACGGGGTCACCGGGCGCGACGCGCATCAGCACGAAGACCATGGTCAGCAGGATCCAGACCATGGGGATCACGAGGACGAGCCGGGTGAGGACATAGGTCCGAAGCGAGCCGGATTGCCGCGCCATGGGTCTTAGTTTCCTCCGGACTGCGTACGGGCGTCTTCCCCCAGATTGGGGCTTTCCCGCGGAGACGGACGGAAGGGCACCGGCGGCACGGCCGGACTGCGTGCCGCGCCGCCGATGCCCTTCCGCGGTGGATCAGTTCGTCACTGCTTGTCGATCATGTAGAACCGGAAGGTGAAGGAGGGGTCGAACGTGGTCTGCACGCCGGTGACGCCGTTTCGCACCGCGGCCACCTGCTTGGCCTGCCAAAGCGGGAGGACCGGGACGTCCTCGGCCGTGGTCTTTTGGATCTGGTCGAAGATCGGCACGCGCTTTTGCAGCTCGGTCTCGCTCTGCTCCTGCGCGATCGCCTTGTTCGTGGCCGCGTTGTCGTAGTTCTGGTTGAAGAACCCGCCCTTGACCAGGAACGGAGACAGATAGTTGTCCGAGTCGGGGTAGTCGGGGAACCAGCCGAGGTGGAAGACCTGGAACACCTGCTTGTCGTACTGCTCCTGGTACTGCTCCCACTCGGTGTTCTTCAGCGTGACCGAGAACACGCCGCTGGCGTCGAGCGTCCGCTTGATCTGGTTGAGCTCGTCGGCGGTCGCCGGGCCGTAGTGCGTCGGCGAGTACCACATGGTGATCGGCACCGGGGTCTGCAGGCCCGCCTGCTCGATCAGCGCCTTGGCCTTGGCCGGGTCGGGGGTGCCGTAGCGATCCTTGAACGCGTCGGTGTGCCCGTCGAGGCCCTGCGGCACCAGCGAGTACAGCGGCTGCACGGTGCCGTTGTAGACGTTGTTGGCGATGTCGTCGCGGTTGATCACCTGGGCCAACGCCTGCCGGACCTCCTTCTTGTCAAAGGGGGCCTTCTTGACGTTGAAGACGAGGTAGCGGATCTCGGTGCCGTTGCCGGCCACCACGCCGACGCCCTTGCCGGACGAGCCCTGCAGCGCCTTGACCTCCGTCGGCGACAGGCTGCGGTAGGCGACGTCGACCTCACCCTGCTCGACCGCCAGCTTGAGCGCCGAGGACTGCTGGTAGTACCGGACGATCACGTTGGGCACCTTGGCCTTGGTGTCACCGTTGTAGTTCGGGTTGGCCTCGAACACCGCCTGCTGACCCTTTTGGAACCTGGTCAGCTTGTAGGGGCCGGAGCCGACGACCTTGGAGTCCTCGAGCTTCTTGTCGGCGGGGAAGACCGTGTGGTCGACGATGCCGGAAGCGGCGTAGGTGAGCTTCACCGGCCACGTCGCGTCCGGCGCCTTCAGGTTGAAGATCACCGTCTTCGGGTCGGGGGCCTCGACGGTCGCCGCGGGATCGGCCTTGCCGCCCTCGCCGGGGCTGCCGTAGATCGCCGTGGCGGTTCCGTTCGGGTCGTTGATCCTCATCAGCCGGTCGTAGGAGAACTTCACGTCCTCCGAGGTGAGCGGGTTGCCGTTGGAGAACTTCAGCCCGTCCTTCAGCGTGCACCGGTAGGTCTTGGGGTCGGTGAACTCGCACGTCTGGGCCGCGTCCGGGACCGGTTTGTTGCCGCCCGGCGGGATCTTCATCAGCAGCTGGTAGATGTTGTACTGAATCGTCGATGACGGCAAGTCGTACGAACCCGCCGGATCGATGGTGGTGACGCCGGAGTCCGTGGTGCCGATGACGAGTGCCTTCGCGGCCGACCCGCCGCCGCCCCCCTCCGCTCCGTCGCCGCCGCCGCACGCGGCGGCGGCGAGCATAAGCGCACCGGCGACGGCGATGAAACCCGTCGCTTTCTTGCGTCGTTGCATGATTCACCTCAAGCTCATCAGGCCGACGATCAGCCAACACTTCGGGTGACCATAGGAAATGTCAGCCGCAGCTCAGCGGCGGGGCGATCCCGATGAGGTAACGATTCATCGCGTTTACCCCGGTTAATCGCCAATGCCCGAGTAGCCGCGGGGCGGCGCCCGTGCGCCCGTGCGCCCGCCCGCCTGGTCAGCTGATGCCGCGCCGCTTGAGGATGTCTTGGATGTCGCCCAGGTCGTCGCCGAGACCCGACGCGTCCGGCTTGCCCTGCTCGACGGCGCCCTTGGCCGGGCGTCCCGACCGCCCCTTGGCCGCCTTGGGGGACTCTGGCGCCCGCGCCGCGCCGGTCCCGCCCTGGCCGGCGCCGCGACGCAGCATCACCCCGGACACCATGTACAGCACGACGGCCAGGCCGACCACGACCACGCCCGCCCACTTGCTCGGGCTGAGAGCCAGCTCGGCGAAGAACTCGGTGGTGCCGGTGAGGTAGGCGCCCATGGGCACCAGCGACCACGCGACGCCGCGCATCCCGGAGGCGGCGCCGCGGCGACGGTAGGCCCCCCAGCTGCCCAACAGCCCGATCACCGTCACGCCAAGGCTGATCGCGAAAAGGAGAACGTCGTCCATGCCGTGGACCCCCTATCAGATCGCGGCCCTGTCTCCATCGTCGCACGCCGCGGCGGGGGCGCGCTCCTCCGCCGGAACGGTCCCCCGCTACTCCCCTGGCAGGACCGGGCGATGCGGTGGCGGGGCAGGCCCGGCCGGCCGCCGGTCAGGTGTTGAAGTACTTGGCCTCGGGATGGTGGGCCACCAGCGCGTCGGTTGCCTGCTCGGGGACGAGCTGGAACTCCTCCGAGAGGGTGACTCCGATGCGCTCGGGCCGCAGCAGGCGAACGACCTTGGCCCGGTCTTCGAGGTTGGGGCAGGCCGGATAGCCGAAGGAGTAGCGGGCGCCGCGATAGCCGAGCCGGAAGAACTCATCGAGGTCGTCGGGGTCCTCGGTGCCGAACCCGATCTCCGATCTGATCCGGGTGTGCCAGTACTCCGCGAGCGCCTCGGTCAGCTGGACCGACAGGCCATGCAGCTCGAGGTAGTCACGGTAGGCGTTCGCCGCGAACAGCTCGGCGGTGGCCTCGCTGACCCGCGACCCGACCGTGGCGAGCTGGAAGGCGACCACGTCGGTCTCACCGGACTCGCGCGGCCGGAAGAAGTCGGCCAGGCACAGATGCCGGTCGCGGCGCTGTCTGGGGAAGGTGAAACGTTCCCGTTCGGCGCCGTCCTCGGTGAGGATGACCAGGTCGTCGCCTTCGCTGACGCACGGGTAGTAGCCGTAGACCACCGCGGCCTCGATCAGCCCGTCGGTCTGCACGCGGTCAAGCCACATCCGCAGCCGCGGGCGGCCTTCGGTCTCGGCCAACTCCTCATACGAAGGACCGTCCTTGCCCCGCGCCGGCTTGAGCCCCCACTGCCCCATGAAGGTGGCGCGCTCGTCGAGAAAGGCGGTGTAGTCGGCGAGCGGGATGCCCTTGACGACCCGCTCGCCCCAAAACGGCGGTGCCGGGACCTTGTTGTCGACGGCCACGTCGGAGCGGGCCGGCATGTCCTCCGGCTCGGTGACCTGCAACTTCGCGCCGCTCTTTACCCGCCTTTCGCGCAGCGGCGGCAGCTGCGCGCCCGCCTCACCGCGCTTGACGGCCATGAACGCGTCCATGAGCCGCAGCCCCTCGAAGGCGTCTCGCGCGTAGCGGACCTCGCCCTCGTACAGGGCGGCGAGGTCCTGCTCGACGTAGGCCCGGGTCAGCGCGGCCCCGCCGAGCAGCACCGGCCATCGGCGG
>CALAED010000522.1 GCA_937891035.1 uncultured Thermomonosporaceae bacterium
CCCGCCTCGCCATGGCACTGCGCGGCGACCTCCCGGCGGCTTGAGTCCTTGCCGCAAGCCCGCCCCGACCGGCGACCAGACCAGTACCCGCCCACACGCGGTGGAGACACGTCGACGAGCGCCTCATATTGCCGCATCAGGATTTGCCGCTGCAGGATAATCTTCTCTAGGCTAATCACGTGGAGTTCCTTAACCGGACCGATGAGCTGGGCGTGCTGGGTCGACGGCTAGCCGGTGATCGAGCCGAGCTACTGGTCGTGTACGGGCGGCGGCGGGTCGGCAAGACCGAGCTCCTCACGCATCTGGCGTCCAAGGTGCGGTCGCTGTACTTCGAAGCGGCGGACACGGTCAAGCCCGACCAGTTGCGCGATCTCACCAAGGAACTCGCGCGGATCTCGGGCAACGAGCTGTTGGCGGCCCAGCCGCTCGCCAGCTGGGAGGCAGCTCTCGCGGCCGTGGCCGAATTCGTCGGAACGCAGCGCACCCTTGTCGTGTTCGACGAGTTCCAACTGCTCGCGAAGCAGGCCCCCGAATTGGAGACCGTGCTCAGCAGGTGGTGGCGGACGACCGGGCGTACGTTGCCCCTGGTCCTGGTCCTGGCCGGCAGTGAGCTGTCGTTCTTCGAAGATCAAGTCCTCGCCGGACGGCTCTACGGCCGGCGCACCGGGCAGTTGAAGGTGCTGCCGTTCCTGGCGAGTGAGGCCGCCTTGTTCCATCCCGGCTACGGGTACGAGGACAGGGTCCGCGCGTACTCCATCTGCGGTGGCGTTCCCTATTACCTCGAACGCTTCACCGATGATCGGCCGCTCGCCGAGCACCTGCTCCACGAGGTGTTCGAGCGTACGGGGTTGCTGCACGACGAGGCCGAGTTGATGCTCCGCCAATCGATCACCGACCCCGCCAACCACATCGCCGTCCTCCGCTCCATCGCGCACGGGCACAATCGCAACAGCACGATCAGCCAGCGGACGCGTCTCGAGGCCGCGCACGTCACGAAGATCCTCAACTCATTGGAGCGGCTCGGCCTGGTGAGCCGGCTCCGGCCGATCACCGCGTCGCCACGCGCTAAGAAGATCGCGTATCGGATCAGCGACCAGTTTCTCCGGTTTCACTATCGATTCGTCGAGCCGGCCCGTTCACAGCTGCGGACCAGCGCGCTGGCGGGCGAATACCTCGAGCGAGCGGTCCTGCCGCAACTCGACCACCATGCCTCGCAGACGTGGGAGGACATCTGCCAGGAGTACGTCCTGCGTACGGTGCCGGACGTGAGCGCGGTCGGGCGGTGGTGGGGGCAGGTCCCGACAGGCGAGGGCGCCCGCACGGAGGAACGGGAAATCGACGTCGTCGGCGTCGACGCGCGGGGCCGGCCGCTCGTGCTCGGCATGTGCAAATGGACCTCGGCCGCCGTCGACTTCGACGAGCTCAACCTGCTGGACCGTCTCGCGCCATACGTCGACGGTCATGCGCCGGATGTCCGCCGCTTCGTCTTTTCTCGCAGCGGCTTCAGCGCCCGCCTCCGCTCGTTCGCCGCCGACGACCGGAACCTCACTCTCGTCCCGTTGGCAGACATATATCGGTGACTCCTTCGCCCCTGGCCCGAGATGGGCGGCCGCCGTGGGAAACGAAACGGAACGCCTACCCTGGCTGTCCCGGCCGGCGGTGGTCTTGGCCTCCGGCACGGACGAGGACGCTGCCGGCGATGACGACGAGCCCCGACCCGGCCAGCACCACCTGGGCGGGCGCCATCGTGCCGAGCACCCCGAGGTCGAGCTGGCCGAGGAGGTCGGCGGCGGCGCCGGCGGCCAGCGCCGCCAGCGCGAGCGCGAACCGCAGGCAGGCGTGGAACGCCGTGAGACCGAGGTTGCGGCGGACGCCGGCCAGGTTCTGCTGCAGATAGGTGATCCCGCTGACCAGGGCCACTGTGGTGGCCGCCCCGAACAGCACCGCGCCCAGGAAGGCCCATGCGGTGACGGCGATCGCGCCCATGGTGGCGATCACCACCCCCTGCGCGGCGGTGCTGAGCCGGATGGTGGTCAGCAGGCTGCGGCCGCCGCCGGTACGGGCCTGCAGGGCGAGGCCGGCGGCCGCGCCCACGCCGAACAGCGCGACGAGGGCGCCGAACCCGAGCGGGCCGGCGCCCAGCACGTCTCTGACGAACACCACCCCGAGCGAGAACAGCGCCCCGAGGCCGAGCGCGACGACCGCGGTGGCCGGCAGCACCGAGCGCACGATCGGGATCCGCAGCGCGGCGAGCATCCCCATGCCGTCGCCGCCGCGCTGGACCGTGGTGTTCTCGTTCGGCCGCGGCCCGAGGTCGGGGATGGTCCTGACGACGGCGTAGGAGGCGAGGTAAGTCAGCGCGTTCAGCCAGAACACCACGACGTACCGCCATTGCCCCTCCCAGCCGGCCGCGTCCGACAGCAGCAGGATGAGGCCGAAGGCGCCGGCGCCCAGCGGGATCATCCCGTACGAGGCGCCCATCGTGATGCCGTTGGCCAGCGACAGCCGCTTGGCGTCGCTCTGGTCCTCGTCGCGGCCGCCGACGAGCATCGGGATGGCCGCGTCGCGGGCGGGCAGGAACACGAGCCCGACCACCTCGATGGCGAACGCCCAAAAGTACACCCAGGCCAGCGACGGCAGCACCGGCAGCGCGATCGCTATGCCCGCGCGGACCAGGTCCGAGGTGAGCATCACCCGCCGCCTGTTCCAGCGGCTGACCACCTGCGCCGCCAGCGGCCCGCCCACCGCCGACGGCAGCAGGCGCAGCACCAAGATCCCGCCCACCGCCGTCGTGGAGCCGCTCAGCTCCAGCACGAAGTACATCAGGGCGATCGTGCCCGTCCAGTCGCCCAGCAGCGAGATCGCCTGACCGGTCAGGAGCCGGCGGAAATCACGCAGCCGCAGCAACTCCATCATCGCCGGTCCCCGGCCCTTCGCTAGGCGATCATGCCGTTCTCTCTCCTTCCCCGGATCGGGCGTTTGGTGCGGCTCATGACAGGCCGGCTGAACGATCGCGTCGCCGGACGGTCAAGGACCCGTGATCATTTTTCCGAACGCGAGCCCGAGCCATGGCTTGCGGCCGACGGCGAGCATCTTGCCGCGGAGGATTTGCCCCATCTGCCCCGTACGGCCGTACCCGACGAGGAGGAACGCGACGGGGTCGGCGACGATGCGGCAGTCGACCCGCCCACCCGGCTCGGTGACCGCCGCCGTGCCGTCGTCGATCATCAGCCGGTAGCGCGGGCCGCCCCGGAGGCGCAACTCGTAGCTGACGTGCCGGCCGGCCGCCTCGGCGCGGTCGATGTAGTCGGGCACCATGGCGATCACGCCGGCGATGACCAAGAGTGCGTCCGCGCGGCTGATGCGCCACGGCAGGTTCGCGGCGCGCGCGATGTCGAGCCCGTGGATGAGCTGTTCGCCCAGCAGCGCCGCCGTCATGGTGGGCATCGTCATGGCCACGCCGTTGGCGGCGAGGACCGGCTCCCCGGCCGGGCGCCGGGCGGCCGCGGCGACGAAAGCGTCGGCGGCCGGCACCAGCCGGTCGGCGAGCCGGACCGGGTCGCGCTCGGTGAGCTCGGCCAGCTGCAGCGCGTTGGCGGCGACGCTCACCTGGGCCGGCGTGATCGCCTCGGCCGCGTCGTCGTCGAGATGCCCGCCCGCCTGCCGCGCTCCGGTGACGAGCCCCGTGAAGAGCTCGAGCTCGGCCACCAAGTGCGCGGCGGTCTCACCAACGTTCCACGTCAGCCCCGGCACCGCACGGCTCGGATCCGGGACCGACCGCAGCAACGCGGCCGTCCGTTGCGCCGCCTCGCGCAGGGCGGATCCCCCGATCAGCTCGCTCGTCACAGCCGGCTCCCTCGGCTCCATGAATCGCCATTGGAATTGCCAAGCTAACCGGAATGCCGGACAGGGAAAACGCCGTTGCGGGAACCGGACGCGAAATGGTGAAGCCGGCGGCCGCGACCATCGGGGCAGATGGCGAATCGCGGCCGCCGGGGTCGGCTATTGGCCGCGGCTGGTGGGGTCGACCCTGGCGAAGGTGAGCAGGTCGACCGCCAGCTCGGGTTGGTCGCGAGAAACGAGGTCGGGTCGAGCTGCAGCAGGCCGATGAAGACCTCGCCGACGATCCTGGCCCCCACTCCGGCCAGCGTACGGCCGCCGGCGAGCAGCTCGGCCTCCTTCAGGACGTAGTACCAAAGCGGCGTGCTGCTCGGCAGGCCGTGCCCGAACGACTGGAGCTCGGGGAAGTCCTGCGCCTGCAATACCGGGTTGACCCCGAGCGCCCGGGCGATGTTCTGGCCGGACGGGATCGACCAGGTGATGTGGCGCAGCAGGTTCCGCTGAGGAAGGACGACCGGAGTGGTCTCGTTGCCGGCGATCGCACCGGTGGGGAGGTTGAACAGCGGCGTCGAGATGTTGGTGTCGATGAGCTTGTTCGTGCGCAGGTCGGCGGTGAAGGCGCCACCGAAGTCGAAGAACGTCTGCCAGCCGATGAATCGCCGGCGAGCCCGGGCACCGCCCCGCAGGTCCACCGGATCGGTCTGGCCGCTCCCGGCGGGATCGAAGATCATGCCGAAGAACGCGGGCGCGCCGGTGGCGGGGTTGCCGCCGGGGTCGCCCGCCAGGTTGGCGCGGTACGAGGGCCGGACCATGCTGTGCCCGAATCGGTAACAAGCCCCCTGGAACTCCACCGGGATGAACTGCTGTCCCGCCGCCGGCCGGTAGAACCGGCGCCCGTTCCGCAAAATGTCGTCCACCATCGGCTGCCCGATGAACTGCGGAAGGAACTCGCGCAGGATGATCCACTGGTAGTGCCAGCGGACCAGTTGCCGGGCGGCCGTGAAGACGTTGGCCGACTGTCCCTGCGCGCGCAGGCGGTCGACCACCCGGTTGTGGAACAGCAGGAACGCGGCGTGCAGCCCGGCGATCATCAGGTTCTCGTCGTTGCGCTCATCGGCGATGATGGCCACGTTGTTCGACCGCCGTGGCAGATCCTCGAACAGGCCGCCGCTTTCCACCCGGAACTTCGCCGTGTCGGCGGGGTTGTACAGCGCGGGGGAACCGGTCGGCCCGCCGCCGTAGACGGAGTCGAGGTCGAAGCCGGGCGTCCGGGTGTTGGGCGCCGCGGTCGGCTCCAGCGGGACGGCGAGCCTGGAGGTCTGGTCGAAAGTGATGTCGTGGTCGAGGAACTGACCCACGAACGTGGTTCCGGCCGTGTGCGTCGAGTTGTCGGGGTTGTTCGCGCTGAGCGCGGGATTGGTGATCAGGTTGACCGGACCCTGGTCCAACGCGTCCCGTGCGTCGAGGACCCCGCCCGGCCGGCCCATGTCCATCAGCGCGGACCGGAGTGACGGCACGTTCAGGTCGGCGAACGGCGGCAGGTTGAAGATGCGGCCGAATCGGTCCGGCGACGTCGCGAGCCCGGCCGCCCGCGGGGTGAGGACCTTGGCGATGGCCTCAGCGGGCCGCATCGCGAGCGTGCTCGCGGCGGCCCCGGCGCCCACTCCGGTCAGGAATTTCCGTCGGCTGATGCGGCTTCTCTTCGTCGCGTTCGTGTCCCGTTGCTTGTCGTCCATGTCGCCGGCCTCCCGATCCAATTGCGAACCGGGTCGTTGACCCGGCCGCACGGGATATCCCAAGTACGCGATGGATCGCGCTAACTCAGAGTGTCCAATTTCGGAAAGGCGCCCACAACGAGATCACAAGGGCCAAAAACCCTTAAGACCCCCTACAACCCTTAGGGTTCTGGAATTCTTCCACAAAGGTCGGGAACTTATGATCGTAAATGCCGTCCGAAATGGGCCGTCGCCGCCAGCCTGTCGCCAGTCGGTTACCGGTTGAGATCGGCCGGTAGCCGGAAAACGGTCACCAATCGCCCCTTGTCGGCGTCCCACCCGTTCGAGGAATCCGGGCACGCCTACCGGCGCCTGATCGCCAGCACAGTGTCGCCGGGGAGATCGGTGACGACGGTGAACGCGGTCTGGTCGAACTGTGCCGGCCTGAAGCGGATCTCCTGCCAGGTCCAGTCGGCTCCGGTGCGGCGGAGCACGAAAAGGTCGATGCGGCCAAACAGGGTGTGCGCGCTGTTATGGGCGAACGCGGTCGGATCCGAGTCGGCGGCGAGCCGCCGCAGGACGTCATGCCGATCATCCCAGCGGCTGGTGCTGGCCGCGGCGGTGCGGTCGACCGCGATGTATCCGGGCCAGGGCAGGTAGGCGAACAGCCGTTCGTCATAGGAAAGCGTGCGCGGCGTGGCGTCCGGGCCCAGCGCGGCGGCGACGGCGGCCCGGATCGGATCGATCGGAAGCCGTCGCGTGACCGGCTCGGCGGGCGCGTATTTCGTCCTTGTGCCGTCCGGTAGGGGTTCGGCGTGCGCGAGCACCGGGTAACGGCCGCCCGTGTACGGCATCCATTCCTGCCAATAGGTGGCACCCGTCCAGGCCAGCGGCAACGCGATCGCCACCACGCCGACGCCGCGCGGCACGTCGCCTCTGGTCGCGAGCTTGTCCACCAGGCGAGGGAAGGCACGGACCAGGGTCAGCACGCCCGCGACGGCCAGCGCCCCGCCGATCAACCGGCTGGTGTGGTAGAAGAGCCCGGTGTGCCCGGTGGCGACGTACCTGAGCATGGCGATCGCGCGGTAGACGTACGCGCCGGCCACCAGGCACAGAATCGGGGTGGCCCACCATGCGGCGCGGCGGTACCACACGGCGCCCAGCAGTCCGGTGAGCTGGAGGACGCCGAGCGGGGTCGCGGCGACGAACGGAAAGGGGTCACCGGTGATCGACGGTGAGTTGAACATGTCGGAGACCAACTGCCCGCCGTCCCCGGCCAGTGCCCAGGCGTACGGAACGAGATACCAGGCCGCGGTGACCATCGCGACGAGGGTGGCCAGGGCCAGGTGGGTCAGATAGCGCCGGCGATCGGCGACCGTCCGCATCGTGACCGCCGCGAGGACCAGCAGCCCGAGCGCGCTCCAAATGAAAAAGCCCAGGTAGCTCGCCGCCATCAGACCGCCGATGAGCCCGGCAGGCAGCCAGTGCAGCCGTCCCCGCGGCGGACCCCCGAAGGTCGCCGGCACCCAGGGCAGGAACGCCATCAGCACGATGACCTCGTGCGCCTTGCGGGGGTCGCCGAACGCCAGCAGCGAGACCGCGGCCAGGACGAGCGCGACGGGGGCGGCCACCATGCGGCGCCACAGCAGGAAGGCGATGAGCACCGCCGCCGAGACGGTCAGAATCTGCGCCGGGCCGACGAGCCGCCAGGCCGGTACGTCCACCAAGGCCGCAGTCCGGCCGACCAGCCAGGGGAACAACGGCGGATACTCGCTCGGCACCCCGGAGACGATGCCATCGGTGCTGGCCAGGCTGGTGCTGTACCGCGTGGCCATGGCGCTCATCCGGCCCTGGTCGCCGAGCAGCCCGGCGAAGGAAAAGGGGGTGCCGTGCAGCGCGGCCCGCAGCATGAAGGCGATCCACGCCGCGAACAGCCCGGCCGCCACCCCCGCCGCGACTTGTGTGTACGGCCTCAGCCGCTGGACCGCGGCGAGCGCGCACAGCCCGGCCAGCGCGGCGAGCAGCAGCCCGCCGACCGGCAGTACCGCTCCTCGGGGTGCGAGCGGATTAAGGTCCAACAGCGATGGCAGCGCCATCGCGACCGGCGTTGCCACCGCCCACGCCGCGACGGCGGCCCATCCCGCATGCCGGCTCCACATGGGCACGGCCGGCCGCTCACCGTGCCGCTCCTGGGGCCGCTCACCGTGCCGCTCATGGGGCCGGGCGGCACCGTCAGCCGTCATCGAGGAACTGTTCGATCACCCGCTGGGCGGCCTTGCCGTCGTCGAGGGCGCAGAACTGCTCGGTAAACCGCGCGTACGGGCCGCTGTAGTCGGCGGCGACCTGGTCGAGCGACCGGAGGGCCTCGATCACCTCGTCGGCCGAGCTCAGCAGCGGGCCCGGCGCCTGGCGTTCGAAATCGAAATAAAAACCGCGCAGCTGATCGCGGTAATGCTCCAGGTCATAGGTGAAAAACAGCATGGGCCGGCCGGTATTGGCGTAGTCGAACATCAACGACGAATAATCGGTCAGCAACACATCCGCCACCAGGAACAGCTCGGCGACGTCAGGATATCCGGAGACGTCGCGGACGAAACCGCCCGCGGTGGACGGGATGGTGTCGACGACGTTCGGGTGCCGCCGGATCAACAACACATGGTCGTCGCCAAGCACACTCGCCGCTCGGTCCAGATCCAGCCGCAGATCGAGCCGGTATTTGCCGGGGCCGTAGAAGCTGTCGTCCCGCCAAGTCGGCGCGTACAGCACGGCGCGTTTGCCCGGCGGCAGCCCAAGCCGGGCCCGCACCCGCTCGGCCAGCACGTCGCGATCGGGACTGGCGAGCATGTCGTTACGCGGGTAGCCGGTTTCGATGATCTCGCCTTTATAGCGGAACGCGCGGCGCATGATCGGGGTGCTGAAGGGATTAGGTGAGACCAGATAGCTCCAGTTGGGGACCTCTTTGGTCACCTTCTCGAGATAGCGCGGGTTGGCGAACTGCACATCCTCGATATCGAAACCGATCCGCTTGAGCGGCGTGCCGTGCCAGGTCTGCACCACGCTCTGCCCATCCCGGCGGCGGAACCATTCGGGCAGGTGCGCGTTGGTCACGATGTAGCGGCTGCGCGCCATCGCCTCGTACCACTCCGCCCCCCACTGCCGTACGGGCCGTACGGTGTCGGGCAGCTCGATTTGCGCGTCCTTGACCGTCCACAGGTGCTCCACGTCGGCCTGCTGCCGCACCAGCTCTTCGTGGATGGCGCGGGGGCTGTCGGAGTACTGCTTGCCGGAGTAGCTGTCGTACAACACGGCGGGCCGCACCGACCCGATCCGCCGAGCGGCGCGGTAGTGTCGCCGGCGCACCAGGCGTTGGCGGTACGGGCCGCGCTCGCCAGGCCGCAGGTCGGAGTGCACCTCCAGGATCGGCTGGTCGTAGCCGTGGTCGCGGAGCACATAGCGGCGGCCGGCCACCTCGGCCGCCACCGGCAGCCGGTCAAGCAGCGCGTGATCCAGCATGACCGCGAACCCGTCGGCATCCGGGCCGAACGGATCCCGCACCCGAAGTCCCCACTTGCCGGCCGGCAGCGGCAGCACGCCGCCGAGCGTGCGCAGCCCGCTCACCGCGATCTCGACGCGGAACCGCCCGTCCGCCCCGGTCATCGGGAAGGTGTGCTGCTCCTTCTGGTCGCGGCTGACCAGCACCAGCTCGGGCCGGCGCTCGCCGTCGAGGTGTGCGTACGTCCCGCTGAGGACAAGGGCGCCGGAATCGGTGATGGCGACATCGGTGATGAGCGGGCGTGGGGTCCGTACCCGGAGCTCCGCGTAGCCGTAGCGCGTACGGCGCACCACGATCTCCCGGCCGGCGACCAGGTACCGGCCCTCGGCGACGCCCTCGGCGAAGACCAGCCGCGCCGGCTCCGCGCCCGCGCCGGCGGTGGCCTCGGTGTCGGTGGGCGCACCGGTGTCATCGGTGGCCTTGGTGGCCTCGGCGGCGCCGGCCAGGTCGAGCTGCCAGCCGGCGCCTTCGTCGGGCTCGGCGGCGCCGCTGAACCGATTCGGCGCCTCGGCCGGCAGATCCGCGAGCGGGATGCGGACGACGAACCCGGCGCCGCTCTCTCCGCCCCCGGCGTCGCCCGCGCCGACCGGGTAGGAGGCCGCCACCGTACCGACCAAGCGGCGCAACACCAGCCTGCTGTCCCCGGAGATCGTCCCGTCGCCGCGCGCCACGCCGGAGATCTCCAACTGTCCGCCGGACAGCCGGTGGCCAGTCACCTTCGCGCGCACCGTCTCCACCCGGATCCGCAGCGTACCCCCGCGAGTGAACATCGGGACCACGCGGACGTCAGCGGCGACGTACCGATACGGCGGATGCGCGCCGCTGCCGGACGCCGCGGCGGCCAGCCCGCCGCGGCGCGCCACCCCGCGCCCGTACACGCCCACCGCCACCAACCAGGTGCCGTCGACATAGCGGCCGTCGCGGCGCAGCCTCCGCGGATCGAGCGTGAACGAAAACCCCGCCCAGTCGTGGTTGTAGCGCGGCTGACCGGACAGGTTGGTGGCGTCACGGCAGCGCCACGACCGGGCGGGCAGCACCTTGGTACGGCCGGTGCCGATCTCGCGCACGCCGGCGACCTTGAGCGATGACCAGGGAAACGGCGCCCCCACGTGCTGGACGTAGGCGTACCCCTTGACGCGCAGCTTGCCGTTCCGCCAGGTCACTTCCCGCAGCCGGGTGCGGATCGCCAGCTCTTCGCGCAGCCGGAACACCCAGCGCGGGATCTTCAGCCGCCGGTCCCGCCAGAACGGGTACCCGCCGTAGCGGAACCACAACCGGCGCGTGACCTGGACGCGGGCGCGCAGGCGCTCATACTCGATCACCTTCACCGCCTCGGGCAGCAGCCCGCGACCCACGAGATGCCATTTCAGCCGGAGGATCGCCGGCAGTCGCTCGAGCACCTCGCGGTCGACCCGCGCGAGGAACTCGCCCGCCAGCTCCGCGAACCTGGCCCGGGCGGGCTCGTCGCTTTCGGGCAGCAGGTCCAAGAAGATGCGCAGGTCGCTGCGCAGCGCCACCTCGTCGTAGTCCCGTTTGTAGGCGCGACGACGCGGCTCGTCGAGAAAACGGCTCACCGCTCCGATGGCGGCGAACCGGTCGACAACCGCCCGCGGCTCGGATCGGCGCTGCGTGATCGACAGGCTGCCGTCGTCCGCGCGCTGCCGCCAGTAGTAGACCGGCTCGGCGATGACGTCCACGGCGGCGGCGAGATAGTGCGCGGGAATCGAGACCGGAATGTCCTCGTACAGCACTCCTTCGGGAAAGCGAAACTGGTGCTCGTCCCAGAACCGGCGGCGGAACAATTTGTTCGGCACGAGCCGGTCGTACATCAGCAAGCGGTCTCGGGTGATGTGCGTGCGCAATCGCGTGGCGCCAAGCGGCCGGCGATGCATCGGCGACCGGGTCACTCCGGCCTCGTTCATCAGCATCACATTGCCGGAAACGAAGTCAGATCCCGTCCGCTCCAGCGTTTCCACAAGCAATTCATATGCGTAATCCGGCAGCACGTCGTCGCTGTCAACGAACGCCAGATACTCGCCGCGCACGTGGCGCGCGCCAACGTTGCGAGCCCGGCCGAGACCGCCGTTCTCCTGCTGGATCAGCCGGAACCGCTGGTCCCGCGCGGCGAACTCCGCGGCGATGGCGGCGCTCGCGTCGGTCGACCCGTCGTCGACCATGACCACGTCCAGATCGGCCCACGTCTGCCCGGCGATCGACGTAAGACACTCGGCGAGGTAAGGCTCGACGTTATAGATCGGGACGACAACACCCACACTACGCGCCAACGCAGGCTCCTCCACGGCCGAGTGGTACTCCTCTGTCGTCGTCTGCGCGTGCGGGGGGGAAACGCCGGACTTTCTCTGACATTCGTCGCATCAGACATGTATAAGGACGCGAGTGTTTACTCTGAGGATTACCGCTGTTCCACGGAAGTTCAAGTCCGCAGGTACCGCGCCGCCGCCACTCAACGGGATATCCGTCCGCCGCCGGGCGGCGAGGTGAAGGGGCAGCGCA
>CALAED010000523.1 GCA_937891035.1 uncultured Thermomonosporaceae bacterium
CAGCATGTTCCGCATCGCCGACGGCAAGATCGTCGAGCACTGGGACGTGATCGGCGAGGTGCCCAACCAGCTTCCGCACAACAACTCGCTGTTCGCCACCTTCTGACCCCACTGAGCTGACCAACGAACACCGACTCCCTGACCACTTGACCACTGCGAGCGGGCCGTCCGTGCCCATGGGGGGAACGGACGGCCCAGTGGCATTCTCGGCAAGGCCGGGTCCCGGCCACCACGGCGTGTCGAGGTCTTCAAGCGGAGTCGACGACCATCACCGGCAGCTCTAGCCCGCGCCCTCATCGCCCGTGATGGTGATGGCGCGGCACGGGCAGTCAGCGGCCGCCTTCCTGGCCGGGTCGCGCAGCCGGGCCGGGGGTTCGGGCAGCAGCAGCACGACGGTGCCGTCCGTCTCGCTCTGGTCGAAGATGTCCGGAGCGGTCCACACGCACATCCCGGAGCTGCAGCATCGGTCGCTATCGACGCTGACGCGCACTTGCGGTCCTCCCTACCAGGCCACCGGAAGCGTCTCGACGCCAAAGATGAATCCGCCGTACCGGAAGTCGAGGTCCGCCACCGGCGCCGCGAGACGCAGCTCCGGCAGCCGCGTCACCAGGGCGTCGAACGCCACCCGCAGCTCCAGCCGGGCCAGATGCTGGCCGAGGCATTGGTGCATGCCGAATCCGAAGCTGAAATGCCGCCGCGGCGACCGTTCGATGTCGAAGCGTTCCCCGTCAGGGAACTGCGCCGGGTCGCGGTTGGCCGCCGGCGGCAGCACGACCACGGCCTCGCCGGCTCGGACCCGTACCCCGCCGAGCTCGGTGTCGGCGGTGGCCGCCCGCGCCAGCCCGCCCTCGGCGAGCGGCACGAAACGCAGCAACTCTTCGACCGCCCCCGCCACCAGCTCGGGACGGGCCCGCAGCATGGCGACCTGCTCGGGGTGCGTCAGCAGGGCCAGGGTGCCCAGCGCGATCATGTTGGCGGTCGTCTCGTAGCCGCCGATCAGCAACAGCAGCGCGATCCCGAGGAGCTGCTCGCGGTCCAGCCGCCCGGCGGTCTCGTCCGCGACCAGGCGGGACAGCAGGTCGTCGCCGGGGTCGCGGCGCTTACGCTCGGCCAGCTCGTCGAAGTAGGCGTGCAGGTCCCTGGCCGCCCGCTGGATCTTGTCCAGGTCCGCGGTGCCGTCAGCCAGCACCGTGCTGAGCCCCTGGAAATACGCACGGTCGTCGTACGGGACGCCCAGCTGCCAGCACGTCACCAGCGACGGCACCGGCAGGGCGTAGGCGGAGACGAGGTCGACCGGCGGCGCGCCCGACATCATCTCGGTGAGCACGTCGTCGACGATGCGCTCGATGACGGGCCGGTTCCGTTCGACCTTGCGGACGGTGAACTCGCCCGCCACCAGCCGCCGGTAGTAGGTGTGGTCGGGATCGTCCATGCCCAGGAACGACAGCGCGCCCGGCGCCGCGCCACCACCGAACGCCGGATAGCCCGGCGCCGACTGGACCGCGGTGAAACGGGGGTCGGTCAGCACGGTGCGCACCTCGGCCGCGCCGGTCACCAGCCACACCCGCTGACCGGTCACGAACGTCACGGGCGCGACCGGCCGATGCTCGCGCAGTACCCGGTAGACGTCAAGATCGAACGGGGACTCGCGGGGCGCGGGAAAGTCCAGGGCGGCGGGCCGGCCCGTCACGGGTGCCGAGCACATCTCACCAGATTCCCTTCGCCGGATCGGCCACCACCCGGCCGGAGGCCAGGTCGTCAAGACCGCCGTCGATCGCGGTCACGATCTCCTCAAGCTCGCCGTCGTCCACGATCAGCGGCGGAATGACCATGATGGCGGGCACCATGGCCAGGTTCGACAGCAGCACACCCCTGGCCTCCGCCGCGAGCCGCAGCGCGTTCACCCGGAACGACTCCCAGGGCGCTCCTTCCGGCTGAGCGAACTCCACGGCGTGCATCAGCCCGGTCCCGCGGACGGCGGTGATCTCGGGACGCGACCGGGCGAGCTCGTCCAGCAGCTCGCGCAGCCGGGCTCCGCGAGCGCGCACGCCGGCCAGCGTCTCGCCGTCGGCGAGCTCGTCGACCACCGCGATCGCGGCCGCGAGCGCCAGCGGATGCCCGTCGTTGGTCGACCCGGTGAAGAACGGCCGGGTCTGCGACGCCTCCTCCAGCCGCGCGTAGATCCGGTCGGACAGCACCAGAGCGGACAGCGCGGCATACCCTCCGGTCAGGCATTTGCCGAGCGTGATGATGTCGGGCGCGGCGCCCACCTGTTCGGTGCGCGTGAACGCACCGACCCGCCCCATGCTGGTGGTCACCTCATCCATGATGATGTGGATGTCGTGGCGGCGGCAGAAGTCGCCCAGCTCGCGCAGGTAGTCGGCGCCGAGTACGTGCCCGCCCTCACCGACCACCGGTTCAAGCACGACCGCGGTGACCCGCTCCGGGCCATAGTCGGTGATCATGCGCGGCAGGTCTTCGATCTGGTCGGCGGCCACGGGCGCGAAGGGGCCGCGCGCGTGCATCACGTCGGGGATCAGCGCCCCGCTCTGGTGGTGGAGATAGGGCAGGCCGGTCAGCGCGCCGGCCGTGGCCCCGAATCCGTGGAACTGCCGCCAAAGGCCGAACACCGCGGTGCGTTCCGGGGCGCCTTCCACGCGCCGCAGGTAACGGGACAGCAGCACGGCGGTCTCCACCGCCTGCGCTCCGTTGCTCGCGAATCGGATCTTGCCGTACCCGTCCGGCATGTGCGCGACGATCCGTTCGGCGGCCTCCAGCGCCACCGCCGCCGGCCGGCCGTACGCCTGCAGGTTGGTGTAGGGGAGGGTACGTAACTGCCGCTCGATCGCCGCGGTCAGCCGCGGATGGTCGTACCCGAGCGACACGTTCCACAGCCCGGACCTCGCGTCGAGGTACCAGCGACCCCCCGCGTCCCGCACCCTGGTGCCCTTGCCCTCGACGAGGAGTTTGTCCGGGGACAGGTTCTCCAGATACGAACGCATGGATGGGCTGTTCCATAGCGCGTAACGGGCGGGATCCATCATGATCGGCCTTCCGCTCAGAGGATGCCGTTGCCGTGCGGCATCTGCTCAGGTACCTCGGTTCGGACGTCCCAGTGCTCGACGATCTTCCCGTCGGCGACGCGGAACAGGTCACAGAACACGTGCGGCCGCCCGTCCATGGTGCCCTCGCACTGGGTGAAGACGAAGCAGCCCTCGGCGACGATCCGGTGGAGCTTGAGGTAGTCCGTCCCGGCGAGCGTCTCCCGCAGGCTCGCGACGCCGTCGGCGACAGCCGGCGCGTGCCGGGTCAGCCGGCCGCCGTCGAAGAACCCGTCCAGCGCCGCGTCGTCGGCGCCGATGAAGACCTCCTCGACCAGGCGGCGGACCAGCTCCTTGTTCGAGGCCGTGCGGTCGAGGTCGGTGACATCGGCGGCGCCGTCGCCCATGTCGTGCCCGGACGCGGTGGGGCCGATCTCCGGGGCCACCGCCTCCCAGTGCTCGGCGATCCGGCCGTCGGCGACGTGGTAGAGGTTGAACAGGATGAGCGGCACCTCGGCCAGCCCGGTGACGCGGGCGTGCAGGAGCACCATGTCGCCCTCGGCGATCGCGCGCAACAGCTCATAGCGGGCGCCGACGCCCTTGGCCTGCTCGGTGAGCTGTCGCAGGCCCTCCCGTCCGTCCCCGCACAGCGGGCTGTGCTGGATGAACGTGGGCGAGTAGTAGGTGTTGAGCGCCCGGTCGGTGTCCGGCGTCGCGGTCAGGGCCTGCACGCCCTCCAAGACAAGGTTCTTGGTGTTCATCTGATCTCTGATCTCCAAAGTCGATGATGTCGGTCGCTGACCGGCGGCTCACCCGTCGGCGCTGACCGGCAGCTCCACCAGCGCGCGGGACAGCAGGCTGGGTTTGTACTCCAGTCGCTCGGCCGCCAAGGTCAGCCGCGGTGCCCGGCGGAAGATCGCCCCCAGCGCGATCCGGCCCTGGGTACGGGCCAGCGGCGCGCCGAAGCACACGTGGATGCCCGAGGCGAAGCTGAGATGCCGGTTGTCTACGCGGCCCAGGTCGAGCGTGTCCGGATCGGTGAAGACATCAGGGTCACGGTTGGCGGCGCCGCGCATCACGATGACCTGCTCGCCCGCGCGCACCACGTTCTCCTCGTCCAGTGCCACGTCCTCGAACGCGACGCGTATCGACAGGTGCGAGGGCGAGTCGTACCGCAGCAACTCCTCGACGGCGGTGGCGGCCAAATCGGGTTCGGCGCGGAACCGGGCGAGCTGGTCGGGGTTGCGCAGCAGGGCGAGCGTGCCGTTGCCGATGAGGTTGGTCGTCGTTCCGTGCCCGGCGATGAACAGCAGGATGCAGGTGCCGAGGAGCTCCTGCTCGCTGATATGTCCCTCGTCGACCTCGGCGGTCAACCGGGTCAGCACGTCCTCCCCGGGTGATTGGCGGCGCTCGGTCGCCAGCCGGCGGAAGTAGTCGTTGAGCCCGGCCAGCGCCTCGTCCCTCGCCTGGTGGTTCGCCTGCGAGACGGTGAACGACGGGCTCACCCCGGACAGGTAGTCCTGTGCCCACTTCTCGATCATCGGATGGTCGGGCTCCGGTACCCCGAGCAGATGGCAGATCACGCCGAACGGCAGCTGGTGCGCCACCGAGGAGATGAGGTCGAATCGCGGCCCATCCGCCAGCGCCCCGTCAAGCAGCCGCTCGATGCGGTTCTCGATGTAGCCGGTGGCGTTGCGCATCACGCGCGGCCCGAAGGTGTCGCGCAGGACGCGGCGCATCCGGGTGTGGTCCGGCGGATTCATGAAGATGAGCATGTGGCGCTGATCGGCGAACCCGCCGGGCAGCGCCGGCCCGTCACCGGGCGCTCCGTTCCCGGCCGCTCCGTTCCCATCCGGCCCGTCCCCGTCTGGTGCGGCGTTCCCCGGTGCCGCGGTGGGCGCCGGATAACCGAACCGCTCGTCCCGCAGTACCCGGTCGCATTCTCTATGCCGGGCGAGTACCCAGAAGCCGGCCGGGCTCCGGAAGACGGGTGTGTTTTCCCGTAGTCGCCGATAATGGGGATAGGGATCCTGACGGAATCCCGGATCCGTGGGATTGAAGCCGAGCATGCTCTCGAGACCGCCCTGCGTCGTCGCGCTGCTCACGTGTCCCTCCGCTCGCGTCGTTCGTCCCCCGTCAGTGAATTTCTTTTCGTCCCTTTTCGACCAGTACACCTGACGAGACCTCAGCCACACGGCAGAAATACCTGCGAGAAATAACAAGTCTCTGTCATCTGCGTCGTGGGCTGCCAGCCATCCAGCAGAAGTCTGTCAGCCGCGTGTCATGTATATCGCCCGGCCGACTTCTTAGCTTGGACGTTAGTGACCGACGTGAGACGACCGAGGAACGGTAGGTCATGGCCACTTTGGAAATCGCGCCAAGAGACGCCCGCACCCGCGCTGGAGCATATGCGCGGTTGGCGAATCTCTATTTCTACGACTACTACCTGTGCGTTCTCGTGGTGTGGGCGCTGCTGGCCCAGTCCGTACGGCTCGACGGCCGCACGCTGGCGACGATGACGCTGGTGGTGCTCGGCTGGGTCGGCGTCGTCGCGGCGACGGTCACCTTCGACGACGTGACCGGTTACCGGGACGGCAGCGACGACCGCAACTACTCACCCGACCAGGCCGTGCTGCGCAACCGAGCCAACAAGCCATTGATCACCGGTGAGCTGTCCCTGTCCCAGGCGCTGCGATTCGGCTATGCCGCGATGGCGGCCGGAGCGCTGCTGTGGGGGCTGGCCATCGCGGTGGCACCGCACCAGCCGCTGTGGGCGGCGCCGGTGGCGGCCTTCGTCTTGCTGATCAGTGTGCAGTACTCGTACGGACTCAAGATCAGCTATCACCGCGGCCAGGAGCTGGTGTTGCTGCTCAGCCCCGGGCTGATGGTGCTGGTCCCGTTCGGCCTGCTCACCGGCGAGGTGACCGGCCTGATCGTGGTCGAAAGCTACCTGTTCGGGCTGTGGAGTCTGTTGGTGTCGCTCTACTCCAACCTGAACGACCTCGACGGCGACCGGGCCGCCGGGCGCAAGAACCTGGCCACGACGTGCCGCCCGGCGACCTACCGGCGAGTGGTGGCCGCCATCAGCGCCACCGAGACCGTCGCGATCCTCGCGGCGCCCGCGTTCGGGGCCGTGTCCTGGTGGTTCGCCGCGTTCTTGATCCCGGTCCTGCTGATCCGGGCCCGGCAGCTGTGGCACGGCCTCGGCCGCGGGGAGTTCCTCACCGCCCGCAAGCTCGGCATCAACGCACACCGCATCGGGACCATCTCGCTCATCATCGCCAACCTGGCGCTCACCCACTAAGAGCCACGAGAGCACGAGAGCACGAGAGCACGAGAGACGGAGACTCATCATGGGCATCTCGCTGGTCGGCAACCGCCCGGACAGCACAGACTCCGGCGGCAGGCGGCGCGAAGGCCGGCGGCCGGAGGGCGGCCGGCGGCGCGGCGGCAAACGACCGAACAACATCGGCCTGATCCTCGAGCACTTCGCCGACCGCACGACGCCGGTCTTTCACCTTGACCGGCCGTTCGACGTCGCCCCCGAGGACGGCACCCGCTACAGCGTCGGGCAGCTCGCGGCCTTGGTCGCCAGGCTCTCCGGGGGCCTGCACCAGATGGGCCTGCGCAAGGGCGATCGCCTGGCGATCATCAAGGAGAACCACTTCGACGTGGTGCTGCTCGCCGCGGCGGCCGCGCGCATCGGCGCCCTGCCGGCCATGATCTCATCGACGATCAAGCCCGAGAACCTGCGCATCATGATGAACCGGCTGCGGCCGCGGGTGCTGGTCAGCGACCCGGAGGCGCTGGCCGCCGCCGAGCGCATCGGGGTGCGGCTGGTCGAACCGGACGTCGCGATCATCGCCGCCGGTCGCGCCGCCGCCCCCTCCGGCGTCTCCACGTTCGACGACCTCCGCGATGCCGAGGTGCCGCCGGCCGACCCGGTCGCGGACGACGAGCCCATGATCGCCACGCACACGTCGGGCACCACCGGCGTGCCCAAGTTCGTCGTGCACTCGGCGGCCACCACGATCGGCGTGAACACCAAGCTGGAGACCGCGCCGATCCCCAGGCTGTCGATCCGCCGCGGCGACACGGTCGCCGCCTGCTTCGCCTTCATGCACATCCGGGCGATCACCTGGACGGTGGCGCAGCTGGTCCGGCCGCCGGCGAAGGTGGTCGTCCTGGCCGACCCGACGCCCAAGGGCGTCGTCGACACGCTGAGGGAGCACCGGCCGACGACCCTGGAGGCCTGCCCGAACCTCTACCAGCTCTGGGAGGGGCTCACCGAGACCCACCCGTGGCTGTTCGAACGGGTCCGCACCTACTTCAGCACGTTCGACGCGATCCACCCGTCCACGGTGCGGAAGTTCCTGGCCATCCCGCGGCGCAAGCCACTGTGGGTGCAAAGCTGGGGCCAAAGCGAGGTCGGGCCGGTGAGCATCGGCGTGCTCACCCGGCGCATGGTCGCCGACGACCGGCAGAACGCCGACAACAACGTGGGCTGGCCGGTGCCCTTCGTCACCCACTTCAAGGTCGTGGACCCCGAGACCCGCCGCCCCGTCAAGCGCGGCGAAGAGGGCCTGGTGCTCGTGCGTACCCGCGGCCGGTGCCTCACCTACCTCGGCGAACATGACCGGCATCAGGAAAAGCGCTGGGACGGCTGGTGGAACACCGGCGACATCGGGGTGCGGACCAAGACGGGCGCCATCCGGATCCTCGACCGCGAGGTCGACCTGATCCCCGGCATGAGCGGCATCGAGCTGGAAAGCCTGCTGCTGCAGCGCATCGACAAGGCCACCGAGGTCATCGTCCTCGGCGTGCCCGATGGCCGTCCGCAGCCGGTGCTTTCCACGGTGGACGGGGAGCTGGACCAGGAGATCTGGCGTGCCGCCACCGCCGACCTGCCCGAGCTGGCCGAGCCGGCCGTGATCCCCTGGGAGGACTTCCCGCGCACGGCCACCTGGAAGGTGCGCCGGTTCGAGCTGCGCGAGCAGATCCTGGGCAGCGGCCAGACCATCGGCAGCGGAAAGTGGACCTGAGGACTGAGGACTCAAGGACCTAACTGAGGACTCAAGGACCTAAGGGTTGCGGACCTGAGTACATGAGGACATGAGGACATGAAGAGCAGCGGATCTGACGGCATCTCCCACTCCACGTCGACATCCGTCTTCGTCACGGGGGCCACCGGATTCGTCGGCGCGGCCGTGGTCCGCGCCCTGGTCGCCGCCGGTCATCGGGTGGCCGCGCTGGTCCGGTCGCCGGAACGGGCGCGCCTGCTCCCCGCCGGCGTCCACCCGGTGATCGGCGACATGCTCCGGCCGGAGACCTACCGGGACGCGGCGGCCGCGGCCGACGCCGTCGTGCACACCGCACAGGTACGCGTCCAGGGCCGGGTGACCAAGCGCAAGCTGGCCCGGCTGGCCGCCGCCAACGACGTGATGACCGCCGAGCTGGCGAGGGTGTGCGGGGACAACGGCAGCCGTCTGGTGTACACGAGCGGCTGCTTCGGGTATGGCGACCGCGGCACGGACCTGATCACCGAGGACACGCCGCTCGACCCCAGCCCGCTCGGCGCCGCGCACGCCAGGCAGGTCGCCCGGCTGCGCGACATGCGCGCGAACGAGGGGCTCGACGTCGTCATCCTGCATCTCGGGTTCGTGTACGGGGCCGGTGGCACGTTCAAGAACGTGTTCTACGACCAGGCGCGCCGGGGCCGGTTGCGCTGCATCGGCGCCGGCGCCAACTACTGGAGCCTGGTCCACGTCGACGACGCGGCGGCCGCCTACGTCGCCGCGGTGGAGCGTGCCCCGGCGGGCGCGGAATACAACGTCGTCGACGACGAACCGATCACGCTGCGGGCCTTCGTCGACGAGCTGACGACGGCCCTGGGCAAGGGCCGGGCCGGCAACGTGCCTCGCGCGTTGGCGGCGCTCGCCGCCGGCCCGCCGGCGGTCGCCTCGCTCACCTCCTCCTATCGCGTCGGCAACTCCCGTCTCCGTACGCAACTCGGGTGGCGGCCGCGACATCCGAGAGTGTCGGACGGACTCCCCGCCGTGGTGGCCGAAATGCGTCGGCCAGCGGCACGACAGGAGAATGTTAAGGCGGCTTAACCACCCTTTAGCGGCCGCGAATTTCTCCGGCAACTCTTGGGCAACTGCCTGGACATCGGCCGGCGTGTATACGGATCATGAAAAGCGACGGACGGAATCGTCGGCCCGAGGACAATCGGCATGATAGGCCGAACAGAATGGGACGCCGAGTGGGCGGATACCCGATGGGAATTCGCCCCCGAGTGGACCCAAGGCATGATAGCGGCAACGAACCGGCGCGGCTCCCGGGTGATCACCACGGTGGCCGATTTTTGGGGGGTCTTCTACCTGCGGCCGAACGGCCGGTTCGCCGGCTTTTCGATCAACCTGCGGCTTGCGGGCCGGTCCGGTCGGTCCGGTGTACGGCACCGTGCTGACCCGCCCGGCACCGGCCCGTTGCTGCTCTGGGAGGCCGTCGACCTCAGCCACCACGGCGATCGGGATTTCACCGGCCGAGGGGTGCTGTCGAATGGGCGGAACGAGATATACAGCGACGCGGTCGGCAAGGTCGTTCCGGCAGCTTCGCCACGCTCGGGGCAGCCGTATCTAAAGGTCATGATGAGCACCGAGGTGCGCGGGCTGCAACTCAACTGGCTGCAGCTCGGCTGGCCGCCAACGCGCTATTTCTTCAGCCGGTTGGAACTGAGCTTCCTCACCGAGCTTCGGCAACAGCGGATCGCGGCCTGACATGACAGTATCCTGCCTCGGCCGGCGGCGCGCTCGGCTGCCATCTGTGGCAATAACCGATGGCAGGATATTGGCGTGGTGATGATCGGCTCGTCCGTTTAGCGTAATAACTGGAATTCGAATCCCCGGAATGATGGTGGAGGCGACGGATGGCAACGTTGCAGGGGCGCCTGCCCGGCGCAGATCACGCGGTGGTGCTGGGGGCGAGCCTGGCCGGCATGTTGACCGCCACCGTCCTGGCCCGCCACTTCGACGAAGTCACCATCATCGAGCGGGACAAGCTGCCGGACGGCCCCGAGTGGCGCCGCGGCGTTCCGCAGGCGCGGCACGCGCACAACCTGATGACCGCGGGCCACGACGCGATGGAGCGCCTGTTCCCGGGGATCCGCGATGAGCTGGTGGAGGCCGGCATGGTCCGGGTGCGGATGCCCCAGGACATGCTGTTGCTGACCGCCGGCGGCTGGATGCCGCGCTTCCCCACCGAGCTGGCGATGCTGACCAGCTCGCGTGACGTCATCGACTGGGTGGTACGCGCCAGGCTCACGCAGCTGCCCCAGGTGCGCATCATCGAAGAGACCGAGGTCGTGGACCTGCTCACCGAGAAGGGCGGCGCGCGGGTGACCGGTGTCCGGGTGCGCGGCAAAGACGCCGGCGCGGCCCAGGGCAAGAGCGCGCCGGAGGACCTGCGCGCCGACTTCGTCGTCGACACCACCGGCCGCAACACCCGTACCCCCGACTGGCTCGACGCGCTCGGGTACGGCCGGCCGGCGGAAAGCGTCGTCGACGCGCAGACCACGTACGCCACCTGCGTCTTCGAACCGCCCGCCGGGCACAGCGCCGACTGGAACTGCATCCTGCTGCAGTACGCGCCGGAGGCGCCGCGCCAGGGCATCCTCAACCCCATCGAGCAGGGCCGCTGGATGGTGTCACTCGCGACGCTGGGGAACAAGCGGCCGCCGACCGACATCGAGGGGTTCCTCGACTACGCGCGCACGCTGCGCTCCCCGGTCCTGTACGAGGTGCTGCGCGACGCCGAGCCGGTGACGCCGATCTACCGTTCCGGCCGCACCGAGAACCGCCGCCGCCACTATGAGCGCCTGCGCCGCTGGCCGGACCGGTTCGTCGTGCTGGGCGACGCGGCCGGGGCGCTCAACCCGTCCTACGGCCAGGGCATGTCGGTGGCCGCCAGGTCGGCGTTGGCGCTGGACACGGTGCTTGGCAAGGCCCGTGACCTCGACGGCATCGGCGCGAAGCTGCGCCGCCACGTGGCCAAGGCCATCGACCTGGCCTGGAGCATCGCGGCGACGGCCGACCTCGCCTATCCCTGGGCCGCCGACCACGTGGCGCTCCCCGTACGGATGCAGCTCGCGTATCTGTACCGGGTGATCGGGGCGGTGCCCACCAGCCGGGCCGCGTCACGGGCGCTGCTCGACATCAACCAGATGGTGTCCGGACCACAGGCGATGGGGCGGCCCGCGGTGCTGGCCGCCGCGCTGAGCACGCGGCGCCGGGCCGGCGCCGACCCTGGCCCGCCCCCGGCCGTCATCTCGTCCGGCAGCGCCGTACCGGCCGACGTGGCTTGAACCCGGCCGGACCTGGACCGCCCCGCCGGCCCGGTCCGGCCCGGTCCGACGCCGGCGTGATCGCGGTCTGACCGCCCCCGGTCTGACCAGGTCGTACCGGCATCGTGATGAGCGAGGCCCGTGCCGTGCCCCGGTTGCAACGGGCGGGACTCGCTCATCCGGCCGCGATTTCACAAGTCCCCGATTGGCAGAAGATCCAGGCCGCGAGCCCGTGGCCGTCC
>CALAED010000524.1 GCA_937891035.1 uncultured Thermomonosporaceae bacterium
CACACGCCCGGCGGCTGCTGACGAGTACCCCCGAGGGCGCCACCGCCTATATCCACGCCGATCTGCGCGCGCCCGACCAGATTCTCGAGCATCCGGATCTGCTGAACACCCTCGATCTGAGCCGGCCCGTCGCGCTGATGCTGATCGCGGTCGCGCATTTCTTGGATGACGCTGACGACCCCCACGCACGCGTACGGACGCTCATCGGTGCGCTCGCGCCCGGCAGCTGTCTTGCGATGTCGCATGGCACGCACGACTTTTGGCCGGCTGACCTCAGGGCCTCAATGACGGCCTGGATCGAGCGGGAACGCTCCGGCAGTCGCTATCCCATGCGCGCTCGCGACAAGGCGGAGTTCACGGAGTTCTTCGACGGGTTGGACCCGGTCCCACCCGGGGTCGTGGCGGCATCCGAGTGGCGCAACGACGACCCGCCGCACGGACACGCCTCCGCCGCCGACGTCGCCTCCTACGCCGCCGTGGCGAGGATCGTCGGCTGAAAGAGCACGCGTCCAAACGGCCCCGTACCTGGTCACGCGACCAGACGGCACAGGACTGTCGGACCGCCATGTGATTCTGAGTTCGTGGTAATCGATTTCGATGCCGAGCTGTGGATATGGGACGCTCGGCGCGACGACAGTTGGATCTTCGTCAGCCTGCCCACCGAGGCATCCGAGGAGATCCGCGACCTGGCCGGCGGAGTGCGGCGCGGCTTCGGTTCGCTGCGCGTACGGGTCAAGCTCGGCGGCAGTACGTGGACGACATCGATCTTCCCGGACGCCGCACGTGGCTGCTTTGTACTGCCCCTCAAGCGCGCCGTCCGCAAGGCCGAAGCCATCGACGCGGGTGACACCGCGACACTATCCGTCGAGCTCATCGACCTTTGACCGCCCACAAGAAGCCGGGGCATCAGAGGGTGGCTGCCGACACCTTGGTACGATCTCTGACCGTTTCGTCGGCTGTGGCCCCGTGGGCCGATTCCGACGGATGTGTCGGAACGGTCGCCACTTCTCCAAATCGGGAAGTTCGGATCTCCCCGCGGCCACCGAGGAAGGTCTTGGATGAGCGTAAGCGGTGGGTGGGTCCGGTTCGGACGACGACGGCGGGTTCGCCGGGTGGCCAGGGAGGTCTTCGACTGGCGGAAGCTGCGGCCAGGTCAGGGCGAGGCGATGGAGCAGTTGCTGCAGGGGCACGACGTGCTTGTCGTCATGCCGACGGGCAGCGGCAAGTCTGCCGTCTACCAGGTGCCGGCTCAGCTGCTCGACGGCCCGACCATCGTGATCTCGCCGTTGATCGCCTTGCAGCGAGATCAAATGCTCTCGCTCGCTAAGAGGAACGCGGGCGGTGCGGTTGTGGTCAACTCCGCGCAGTCCGCGGGTGCGAGCGAGGATTCCCTGGAGCAGATCCGCGCCGGTAAGGCCGAGTATGTTTTCTTGTCGCCCGAGCAGCTGGCCAAGCCCGAGATCGTGGATCGGCTGGTCGCGGCGCGGCCCTCATTGATCGCTGTTGATGAGGCACATTGCGTCTCAGCGTGGGGTCACGATTTCCGGCCTGACTACCTCCAGCTCGGCCGGGTGATCGAACGTCTTGGCCACCCTCCGGTGCTCGCGCTGACCGCTACCGCCGCGCCTCCCGTGCGCGAGGACATCGTCGCGGCACTCGGTCTGCGTAACGTGCGCCAGGTCATCCGGGGCTTTGATCGACCCAACATCCGCCTGCGGGTCCGCCGGTTCGCCGACGAACCAGCCAAACGTCGATCGCTCGTCCAGGACGCGGCCGGACGAAGCGGGCTCGGCCTGGTGTACGTGGCGACCCGCCGTGACGCTGAGGCCTACGCCAAGGAGCTGAACGCGGCGGGACTGCACGCGGAGGCCTACCACGCGGGGATGAAGGCATCCAAACGCGAGCGGGTGCACACTCTGTTCTCTGCGGACGACCTCGACGTCGTCGTTGCCACCTCAGCGTTCGGCATGGGAATCGACAAACCCAACGTGCGCTATGTCCTGCACAGTGCACCACCCGAGGCACCGGATTCCTACTACCAAGAGATCGGTCGGGCCGGCCGCGACGGTGAACCGGCCGACGCCGTCCTGTATTACCGGTCGGAGGATCTGGGCCTGCGCCGGTTCTTCGCCGCCGGCAAACCGGACGAGGACATGCTGCGCCAACTCGCCACCCTCGTCCGTGCGCACGGCGGCACCGTCAAGGTTCGCTCCGTGCGGGACGCGCTTGGCATCGGCCCGTCCAAGATGACGAGCCTGGTGAACCTGCTTCAGCACGCCGAAGCGATCGAGGTGAACGACCGGGGAGAGCTGCGCTATGCCAGGCAAGGCCCGCCACCCGATCAGGCGGTGGCCGACGCCATGGAACAGGATGCGAACCGCCGCCGGATCGACGACTCACGCATTGACATGATGCGCGGCTATGCGGAGACCACCGGGTGCCGACGCCGCTACCTGCTGGAGTACTTCGGTGAACCCTGCTCTCGAACCTGCGACAACTGCGACAACTGCGTAGCGGGAACCATCGAGACCGTAAAGAACGATCATCCTTTCCCGGTCCACTCGGAGGTCGTCCACGCATCCTGGGGCCCTGGAACCGTCATGAGCGTAGATCCCGACCGAATCACCGTCCTGTTCGACGACACCGGCTACAAGACCCTGTCCCTGGACGCCGTCCAACGCGAGGGACTGCTCACCCTGTCACCGCCGGCCACCAGCAAGCCCAACCCCTGAGCCCATAGCCGGCCAACGAACCAGTCTCATTGGCTCAACCACCCGGATCGCGGAACCGAGACGGCATGAGCTGACGGGATACCACCCCATGTCGCTATTGGAATGACGAGGTGTCTCGATGGGCGCGACTCCGCGTGGTTGACTAACAACCGTCCGCATTCACCTTGTGGACGACGCTGACGCAGATGGTCGACGAAGAGGACTTGGCGTATGGGCAAGCGGGAAGGTCAGAACAGTGACGACCGGACCTCCGGCGACGGCGCAAACTCTGGCAATAGCGGGGGCGGTACCGGACGGCATGGTTCGGGGGGCACCAACGACAATACGGGGGACGGGCGCCGGAGCTGAGCGAAGGCGGTAGGGGATGGATTCGGCTGCGGCCGTGGGGCGGGTCATGGCACTGGTGGAGCTGTTGCGGAGCCAAGGCGACCTACAGGATGCCGCGTGGGAGCGGGCATTGCGCGCGGTGCCACGCGAGCTGTTCGTCCCCAAGCGCGCGCTGGCCTTGCCTGACATCTCGAACGCCAAGGCGTATCCGATCGATAAGGACGCGCGTCCAGATGAGTGGTGGCAGGCCGTCTACTCCGACAGCTCGATCATCACGCAGATCGACGACGGCGACTCCGACCCGGCCACCGGTGTGGACCAGGCGTACACCAGTTCGACGTCCGCGCCCGGCGTGGTCGTCACTTTCTTGCAGCTGCTCGATCCGAAAGATGGGCATAGCGTCCTTGAGATCGGAACCGGGACCGGATGGAACGCCGCACTACTCGCACAACGGCTCGGCGCCCACAACGTGGTGACGATCGAAGTCGATCCGCGCGTCGCCGAGTCGGCCCAGGTAAATCTACGCGCACACTTCGCGGATGCCGCCGTTCCGCGAACGGTGATCGCTGATGGGGCAGACGGTGCGAAGGACTGGGCTCCGTACGATCGTGTGATCGCCACGTGTTCGGTCAACCGCGTTCCGGTCGTCTGGATTGAGCAGACGAGGCCGGGCGGTCGAATCGTCACCCCGTTCAAACCCGGCTATGGGTACGGCCATCAGCTTGTCTTGGATGTGACCGGCGACGGGATGGCGGTGGGTCGATTCTCCGGCGCGGCCGGGTACATGATGATGCGGTCGCATCGACCTGAGCCCGGGCGAGTGTCGCGGTTCCTTCACCACGAAGCCGATGCGGAGAAATCCACCACCGACCTGGACCCACGCACTGTCGTCGACACCGACCCGGGTGCCGATCTGGCCATCTCCGCGCTGGTACCCGGCGTACGACGCTACCTCGGCCGGGACGATACGGGTGAGACGGGAGAGGCAACCTTGTGGCTC
>CALAED010000525.1 GCA_937891035.1 uncultured Thermomonosporaceae bacterium
CCTCGCGCGCCGCCGCGGCGAAGGTGGGACCGAGGGCCAGGGTGTCGGCGATCGACGCCCGCGCCGATTGCGGCACCGAGTTCGGCAGGGCGGCGGAGTAGGACGCGGCCAGGACGCTGCCCAGCACGGCGACGGAGAACGCGGCGCCGGTCTGCTGCACGGTGTCGTTCATGGCCGAGCCGACGCCTCGGTGTTCGGCCGGCACGGCGCGCATCAACGACGTGTAGGCCGCGGGGCCGGCCAGGCCGCCGCCGATCCCCATGACAAGGAATCCGGCGATGAGCGGGCCGTACCCCGACGTGGCCGTGACCGAGGTGAGGATCGCGAATCCGGCGGCGATGATGAGCAGGCCCGAGATGATGAGGGTGCGGTCGGCCAGCCGTTTGCCGAGGGTCGCGCCGAGGCCGTTGAACACCGCGGCGGCCACGGCGTACGGCAGCAACGCCAGGCCTGCCTTCAGTGGGCTGTAGCCCAGGACGAACTGCAGATACTGCGTCAGGGCGAGCAACAGGCCGCCGGCGGTGAACGACAGCAGCACGATCGAGAAGCTGGCGCCGCTGAAGTTGCGATCGCGAAAGATCGCCAACGGCACCATTGGATGTTCGATTCGACGCTCCCAGATGGCGAACGCCGCCAGCGTCAGCGCGCCGCCCGTCAACGCGCCGAGCACCTCGGCAGATGTCCATCCCTTCGCGGGAATCGAGATGATCGCCCACACGATCGCGGTCATGCCGACCAGAGTGAGGATCGCGCCGAGCGGGTCGGGCCGGCGGGCGGGGCCGCGCGACTCCGGCATGAGCACGAGCGCCGCGACGACGGCGACGACGGCGATCGGCACGTTCACCAGGAAGACCGACCCCCACCAGAAGCGGTCAAGCAGGACGCCGCCGACCGTCGGACCGGCGATGACCCCGACCATGGCGACGGTGCTCCACGCGGCCATGGCCTTGCGCTGCTCCGCGGGCGGGAAGACCGTGAACAGGATCGACAGGGTGCTCGGCATGAGCAGCGCCCCGCCGGCCCCCATGAACGCGCGGGCGGCGATGAGCTGCCAGGGGCTGTGCGCCATCGTGGCCAGCAGCGACGCCACGCCGAACAGAACGAGGCCGATGACGAGGGCGCGCCGCCGACCGTACCGGTCCGACAGGCTGCCCGCGGTGAGCAGACCGCCGGCGAACACGAGGATGTAAGCGTCGATCATCCACTGGACGTCGGCGAGGGTGGCCGACAAGTCGCGCATCAGCGAGGGGATCGCGAGGTTCAGCACGGTGTTGTCGACGACGAGTACGAGCAGGCTTAGGCAGAGGACGGCCAAGATCGACCAGCGTCGGGGGTGACCGGTCTCCTCGAACGTTGAACTAGACACTCGCACACTGTACGAGTCAATCGTACGGCGTTCAACTCGCTTTAGAATGGGTCCATGAGGAGCTCGGTCTGGACTCGTGAACGGCGGCGGCCCCCGAGGGAGACGCTGAGCCGTGAGCAGGTCGTCCGCGCGGCCATCGAGCTCCTCGACTCCGAAGGTCTCAACGGGCTGAGCATGCGCAAGCTCGCCGAGCGGCTGAGCGCCGGAGCCACCAGCATCTACTGGCACGTCGAAACCAAGGACGATCTGCTCGAATACGTGATCGACGAGATCTACGGCGAAGTCGACGTACCGGACGCGGACCTGGCGGGCTGGCGTTCGGGGGCCATCCTGCTCGCCCACAGCCTCCGCGCCACGATATTGCGGCACCCATGGCTCCCCGAAGCCATCAGCAGCCGGATCAGCATCGGCCCCAACGCGATGTCGCTCAGCCGGCGCGCCACGGCCCTCTTCCGCTCCGCCGGGTTCACCGGCTTCGACCTCGACCACGCGGCGGGCGCGCTGTTTTCGTACGTGATCGGCAGCACCGGCAGTCAGGCGGCCTGGATGGCCACGGTCAAGGCGTCCGGCAAGACGGTGAACGAGTGGGCCAACGAGGTGTACGCGCAGGCGCTCGCGGCCGCCAAGGACGACTACCCCGAGCAGAAGGAGCGCATCGCCGACTGGAAGGACGTCGATCTCCTCCAGATGCAGTCGGCGTCTTTCAGCTTCGGCCTGGAGTGCCTCCTCGACGGATTCGCCGCCCGCCTGTAGTCACCCGCATCCCGCTCGTCGCCAGAGGACGACAACGCGCCGCCGAGCCTGGAACGGCCCGGCGGCGCGTCGCCTCAAGAGAGGCGACTATTGCCACCCACACATGCCCCGCATGGCGGACTGAACGGGAAAGCCGAAGTCCTGAACGGTCTCACCACGGGAGACCTGTCGGCGCTGCCCCGCGAAGCCGGGATCCGAGTAGAAGCACCAGAAGTCCTGGGTGTTGTTCATGGCGCTGCGGATCGGCGGGGCCACCTCGGGCTCGTCCTCGAAGATCAACACGAGTCCCCCTTGGCCGTTGGGCTCGGTGAAGCCGCAGACCGCGAGGATTCTGGGACACGGGAAGGTGGAGCGGACCTGGGCCGCGGCGGTTGGCGAGACGAGCCCGACCGTAGAAGTGACGACGGCCGCGACAAGCGCTGCCAAGCGAATGGATCTCTGCATGTACTACTCCTCTGTCATGAACGTCGTGAATACAGACAGTCATGGTTATATAACGAGGAGTAGTCGGCCGAACATACCGGTAACGGCCGTCTAGCGCCGCTGCCACATAGCTCCCATGGGTCACAGCGTTCCCTGCGTTTAGGACCGATCGGGTCAGGCCGGCCGAGCAAGGCTGCTGACTGGCCTCGCAGCAGACCGCCGTCGATCTACGGCAACATCAAACAGGGTGCCAAGGAGCGCCCTCACGGCGCAGATGGCCGCCGAATTCGGTGGCGGCGTGGCGGGAAGCCATGGAGTCCGGCCAGTATCGGAGGGTGACTGGTACAAAACAGTGGGCAACCGCTCTGACGGTACTCGCGGCCGGCGCGACCGTGATCGCTCTCGCCGCGCGCTCCCCAGCCGGGCTGGAGGCGGCGGCCAAGGCCAGCGCCATGATCGCGGGATTGACTCCCCTTGCGGTGGGCGTGATCCTGTGGGCGCGCCGATCATCTATGGCGCCGGCTAGTTCCACACCAGATCAAGTCAGCGCGGCGCAGCGCCTGTTGGC
The DNA here is from genome assembly GCA_937891035.1 of uncultured Thermomonosporaceae bacterium. Lineage (GTDB taxonomy): Bacteria > Actinomycetota > Actinomycetes > Streptosporangiales > Streptosporangiaceae > CALAED01. The sequence continues at coordinate 3,111 of CALAED010000525.1, forward strand.
GGATCAAGTACTCGCCCAATGGCAGAAGGAGATCATTGTCCGGCGGCTGGACGACCCCGCCCCGCTCGTAGTTCGGTGGCGATTCACCGAACTCGACGTTGTCGACCATACCGAGCACATCACCCGGTCGGCGCCGTTGCGTTCCCTGATCAGCCGGGGCCGGCCTCGATTTAGCGGCAGGACGGACCGCATCGGCGAATTGACCAACGAGTTCCGCGATCTCGCCAGGCGGCGGCTGGTGATACTCGGGGAGCCGGGAATGGGAAAAACCACGCTGGCCGTGCTGCTGCTGCGCGAGTTGCTAGAACGGGCGGCTCAGGAGGATCCGGTTCCCGTTCTGCTGTCGATGTCCGGCTGGGATCCCGATGACGAGTCCCTCGACGAGTGGGTGGCCCGCCGACTCGCCGCGGACTACCCCGTGTTGCGTGCCGCCACGTTCGGCCCGGACGCGCCCCGTTCGCTGACGATTCAGCGCCGGATTCTGCCGATCCTGGATGGGCTCGATGAGTTGCCCAAGGAGATCCGGCCCAGGGTATTGCTCCGCCTGAACGAGGCCGCCGCCGATCCGCTGGTTCTCACATGTCGCACCCGGGAATACGAAGAAATCGTCGCCGCTCCCGGCGGCGATGTGCTCACCGGCGGGGCCGTCATAGAGCCATGCCCCGTTGCGGCTGCGGACGCCGCCGCCTACATCGCCGCCTGCCTCCCACCCGGAGCCGATGGCGGCTGGCCGGATCTGCTGTCCGCTCTCAAGCGCCGCAAGAACAGCCCGCTCGTCAAGGCGATGAACACCCCTCTGGCGCTGTGGCTGCTCCGCCAGGTCTACATGGAAACTCGCGCCAATGCCACCGTGCTATTCGACAGGCGCCGCTTCCCCGACCCAGAGCGCGTCATCGAACATCTCCTCGACCACTTGGTGGACGCTCTCTTCCGCGCCGATGGCAAGCACCGGATACACCCGAAATCCGTCCGGGATCCGGCCGTCGCCAAGACCGGATTGACCTTTCTGGCTCGTCACCTGAACACGATCGGCACCCGCGACTTCGCCTGGTGGCAGCTGCGGAGCGCCGCTCCCCGCTCCACCAAGATGGTGACGGGCCTTATCGCCAGCCTCACCCCGGCGCTGGTCTTCGGAATATTTACCGCGCTCACGGCAGGGCCCGCTAACGCACTCATCGTAGGACCCATCTTCGGACTTCTTTTCGGCCTCGTATCCGGCATCGCCGCCCGCCTGACAGTGGACCTCGTACTCGCGCTCGTGGCCGGGATCCTGGCGGTGATCGCCGGGCGCTACGCCTGGCTCCAAGGCATTTTGGCGGCAGCACTGACCATGGGTACCGCGGGCGCCATCCTCATCGCCGTTGTTATCGCCGTCGCGGTACGAGGCATCGGCCTGACGCCCGCTTATGGACCGGCCTATGCCCAGCTGCGGCTTCGCGGACGAACTCGACTCCTCTTCCGAGAATTGATCGGGCGGCCCCGGCTTACGCTCCGCTTCGTACTCACGCCGGCAATGGGGCTGGTCTTCGGCATAGGAACCGGCCTGACCAAGGGATTCCTGCAGGGAGCGGTGTTCGGACTGGTACTCAGTCTCGCGGCATGGCTCGCGATCGGGCTGGCCAATTGGGCGGAGACTCCGTTCACGAATGAGCGGCCACAGACACCGATGACCACGATAAGACGGGATCTACAGTTGATATTCGTCAAAGCCATCGCGAGCGGATTTGCCCTTGGCGCGGCGCTATCCGTGTACGACCTACTTTTCGGCGCAGGAATCGGAGCCGCGTTAAGGGACTTCTTGTCGTTCGGTCTTATGATCGCCATCTCTATCGCATTTGGCGTTGGACTTCACCAAGCAAGTGGCCATTACATGGTCGCTGTGACCATTCTACACGCGCGGGAGCGGATACCTCTTCGCTTCCTGAAGTTCCTTGACAGCGCCCACCGGCTCGGGATACTGCGAGTCGCCGGCGCGGCATACCAGTTCCGGCATGCCCAACTGCAAGACCATCTATCGAACGAACCCGCGAGCCCGTCAGGCCAGTCGCGATAGACGAGCGACCGCGTCGTTTATCACTTCGTCGCGTTTGCAGAAGGGCAAACGCCGGCCGTCGATCTACGTCGAGGTCAGACAGGGAGCCAATCGGGGCGCCTCTCACCAGCCAAAACGCCTGAGCGAGTCGCGCGGAGTCGACCGGAGTCCGACCACACCTGAATGCGTTGGCTCCCCAAACTGGCTCCCGCGCGGCTCCCACGGGCGGGAGAGGAGCCGCCATGGCAGACAGCACCCCGAACCCATTCCCGGACCACAGCCACGTCCTCGTCTGGTACCCGCTCGACGCCAACGACGCGGACCGAACCACGTGGGCATGGCTACCCGGCACGATCAT
>CALAED010000526.1 GCA_937891035.1 uncultured Thermomonosporaceae bacterium
CCACCCGAAGCGTTACCCGGCGTACCGGCGGTTCGCGGCGTTGGTGAATCGGCAGTGGGAGGGGGCGCCGGGCGCCTCGCCGCTGATCTTCGTCGGGGTCCAGCGCATCCACCCGGGGGAGAGCATCCCCGGCCATCGGCACAACTCGGTCGCGATCTACTACTGGATCGAGGGCAGCGGTTACGCGACGGTCAATGGCAAGGAAATCAGGTTCCAGGCCGGCGACTTCTTCACCTGCCCCGCCTGGCACGACCACTCCTTCGTCAACGACGGCGAGGGCGACGCGACTATGATCGCGATCCATGACCTCCCGCTGCTCGCTCAGGCCAGGGCGCTGTTTTGGCAGGAGCCGATCGGCGACGAGAACACCCAGCACCTCGTACGCGAGCGCGCGGCGTCGTGGAGCGCCCAGGAAGACCATGAGGACGTGGCGTCGGCGCCGCACATCGTGCACGCATCGGACGGGTGACGCGTTGGCCGCCGCCACGCGCCGGCCACCGGGTGCGGCCCGTCCCAGACCGGGGACGTGAGGTGTCCGAGCATGCGGGGAAGAGCGTGCCGGCGATCCGGAACGCGCTGGCGATCCTGGAGTTCCTCCGTGTGCGCGGCAACGAGCCCGCGACGTTGAGCGAGATCGCGCGGGCCACCTCGATCAACGTCTCCACGTGTTTCAACCTGCTGAAGACACTGGAGACCGGTCGCGTGATCGCGGGCGAGCCGTCGACCAAGACCTACCGCCTCGGGCTGTACCTGGCCGAGCTCGGATCGCTTGTCGACCGGCTCGGCCAGCGCCTGAAGATCGCCGTGGAGGAGGCACAGCGGATCAGCGAGACCACCGGGCTCGGCTGCTTCCTGATGACCCGCGATGAGCAAGAGAGGTTCGTGGTGCGGGACCGGGTGGAAAGCCGGCAGCCGATCAGGGTGACCATCGACATCGGGGCGGTGTTCCCGCCGACCGGCGCGGTCGCGGTGAAGGCGTGGTTCGCCTGGGCGGCGCCCGCTCAGGTGTCCGGCCTGCTGGAACGGCATCCGCTGCCCGGCCGGACGCCGAATTCGGTCGTCGACCCCGACGAGTTCGGCCGCGAACTGAGGCTGACCAGGCAACGCGGATACGCGACGAGTCGTGGGGAGTACTACCCGGACCACAACGCCGTGGCCGCCGCGGTTTTCGGTCCTGAGGGGCACCCTGCGCTGCTGCTCGTGGTCGTCGGCACCACCAGTCAGTTGACCGGCCGCGAGATGGCGCGCGTCGGCGACGAGGTCGCCGCGGCGGCCGAACGGGCCACCAAGCGCATCGGCGGACACCACCCGCGCCGGCGCGACGCCGGCCAGCGTGTGGGCGGCTGACCGTCCAGGGACGCACGGGCCGGGGTCGCGGGCCGTCAGCGGTTGACGAGGGCGTGCGCGATGCGGGCGAGAAGGGCGGCGACCAGGTCGGGGCGGCTCCATTGCGGGCAGTGGCCGGTCGGCAGGGTGACGACCTCATGCGGACGCTCGGCGGCGGCGATTCTCATCCCTTCGGGCGGGTCCACGGGGTGAAGGCATTGGGCACCGAGTCGAGGGCGTGGCGCAGAGCCGGGTAGTGGCGGAGCAGCACCGAGGCCATCGTGTTGTCGTCGATCCAGTCGAGCCCGGCCTTGGTGTAGACCGCGGGGGTGTAGGCGGTGGTGAGGAACCGATCGCTGTTGAGCCGGCGCGAAGCCATCAGGATGAAGATGCGGAAGGCGGTGTCGCTGAAGGCGAATCCCTTGGGCCGCCGCTCGGCGTACATGCCGACCGTGAGGTCAACGCGTTCGATGTCTCCGTCGTACACCGCTTCGATCTCGCTGGCCCACTGCGCGTTGTCGGTGAGGTCGGCGAAGTTCGCCGCCGGGGCGAGGCGCAAGAGCCGGCGGAACTCGTTGTAGCGCGGCACCCCCAGCTCCCTCGAACGCAGGATGTCGGTGGCGGCGAGGTCTTGCAGTTTTCCGTCCGGCCGTTGGAACTCCTGCAGGAATCGCGGGAAGTTGTGCAGGGTCACCAGGCCGGGGTGGGCGGTGCCGAAGGAGTACAGCAGGTCGGTCAGGCCCAGGCGCAGTGCCACGTCGACGGCGCCGGCGCCGGCCAGATTCCGCATGGTCGCGCTGGTCAGCGACTGGTCGTCGGATGCGGCCCGCAGGTCGAACTCATCGGGGACCAACGGATGCATGCGGTAGACCGCGACGAACTCTTCGGTGAGGGCGTAGGGAACGCCGTGGTGGTCGGTGTCCGACCCGGGGATGCCGCTGATGATCTCGCTGCCGCTGATTCGGCCGAAACGCCGGTGCACGCGTTCGCCGGCGATGCCCCACCAGTTGGCGCGCAAGGCCAGTTTGGTGGTGGGGTGGCTGATGACCGCGGGCGTCCATTCCACCGTGTGGATCTTGGCGATGAGCGCGGCGTTGATGAGGCGCGCGCGTTGGTAGATCTCCTCGTCGGACCAGTTGGGGTATTCGGCGCGGAGCCGATCGCAGATCGCGTTGTGCTCGAGCGTGAACAGCGTCTGCATCATCAGCAGACCGAGCCAGAACCCGGGTACCCGCCTGGGATCTTGATCGGGATCGTCGGGCATGGCCGGCAGGCCGTTTCCCGCGATGCGGAGCTTTCCGTCCTGGCCGGTCCGGACGAACTTTTGGTGTTCTGGTGTCGATCCGTAGATCTGGGAGGCGTCCCACCAGTGCGTTTCGGTGTTCGCGTACGTCGGCGGGAGTGTGCTGCCGGGCGGTGCGGTGGGATCCGGCCGGGTCCGCATGATCCGCATCGGCCGCTCCGGCCATGGATCGTCCACGGGCAGCGGTATCTCCCAAGGGTCGTCCTTCGGGCTTTTTCCATGGCTGAACCAATCGCGGATCATGAACTGCAGCCAGGCGGCCACGAGGGCGTTCACCGACGTGGCGGGAATGAACTCATCGCGGGTCAGCAGGGCGCGGCTGACCAGCCGGGGACTGGGGGACAGCAGCTGTGACCGCGGTTCGGGATGGGTCCGGTCGATCGGGACGTTGCGCCCGAACCGCGACCCGGCCATACCCATGCGCGGGTCGTCCAGATCGTTGTAGGTCCCGTCCGCGGTACGGACGGTATGGTTCTCCTCCGACGGGCCGGAAATCGGCGGCAGGTCAGTGGCCGGCTGGCCGCTGGTGTCATAGAGATTCCGCTTTCGCAGGGCGCTCCGCAGACCGATGAGGACCAGCACGCCCAACGGGGTCGGGAGCCGGTGCCAGCCGACGGTCCGGTCGAGCCGTTGAGCGCCTTTGTCGTACAGCGCTCCGAGCACGGACCTTACCTGCGTCCGCTTGGTCGTCTTGGCCATCGTGGTCACCTGATCGAGGAGAGAGGGAGAGGAGGAGATGAGGCATGGCCGAGGCAAGCTCACCGGCCCCGGGAGCGATGGTCCGGCTCGGAATCGGCCGAACCGCCGCCGAAGCTGAGCGAGAAACCGCCGATGCGATGCCGGCGGACAAAGATGACGCCCAGGTACAGGCCGGGACCTACCAGCCTGATCTCGTCGCGTATCCAGCGCGCCGCCCATGACGTGCGGGAGTAATCCAGCACGATGCAGTCATTCCCGTCCACCCAGCTCGGACCCCGGTAGACCCGGGCGCGGATCGCCCGGACACGTAAGGGCGTCACCTTGTTGCGCAGGAGTCCGCGCTCCGCGTCAAAGACCTTGCCTTGCCAGGCCACGGCCCGCGCGGCCCGGGCGAGCAGTCGGCCAGGGCCGCCGCCCGGCGCGATGAGCACGGTGCCCAAGCCGTCTCCGTCAGGGACCGGGCCCGGAGGACTTGACCGAAAAAGCCGATCGAGATCTTCGCCCGATGTGCCGAGCAACTCAGCTGCCGTAGGCAGGGAATGCATGATCCCGCCCCCGCTCCCCGTATGTGTAGTCCCAACCATCAACCCCGGTCATGAGCGATGTAAAGCTCTCCACCCGATGTGACAACTTGTGGCCACGCGATCTCAGATCGTTGTCGTCATCCATACGCGGGACTGGGCGCACGGGCCGGCCGAGCACGTGGCCGCGAGCGGCCTTGACCACGAGGTGGAGCAGCCAAGGCGCTCCGGGCGGTCACGTCGAAGTGCAGGGAGATCGTCCGATGACCATCCACCGACCCGGCGATGCGGCAACCGCCGCGCCGCTAACCGGCGGCCCGCCGCCGCGCCCGGGCGATGACCTCCTCCTCGGTGAGCGGACTCGGCGGGTGGTGGCTCAGGCACATCGGTGTACGGATCTTGTGAAAGCCGCGGTTCTCGGTGGCCAGATAGAAGACGCCCGGGCCCAGCCCGCCGACGTCCCTGATGTCGCCGCCCTTGGCCCGGGCGAGGTCCCGGGCCGACTCTATCTGGGCTGGATGGTTCAACCGGCCGAAAAACTGCGTCGTCGCGTTGCCCGAGATGTGGTTGTGCAGACCGCGCGGCGCCTGCGTCGCGAACACCAGGCCGAGCCCGTACTTGCGCGCCTGTGAGGCCAGCTGGATCGAGCTCTGCGTGCTCGGCGTGCTGCCCAAAGATGGCGCCAGCGTCTGCGCCTCGTCCATCACAAGCAGCCCGCTGGGCGTGTCGTCACCGGCCGGATGCCGTTTCACCCAGGAAAACAGCGCCATCTGCAGCTGGTTGACGAAGCTTTGCCGCTGCTCGTCACCCGGCAAGCCGATCATGCTGATCACGGACACCCTGGCTCGCTTGCCTGCGGGCGGGATAAGCAGGATGCCGGGGTCGGCCGGATGCCCGACGCCGCCGAAGAGCGGGTCGCTGATCCTGGCCACCTCCAGCTTCTCGGCGAGATCCGCGGCGACCCCGGGGGCCTTGGCGAGCGTGCTCGCGTCCTGCGGCAGCGCGTTCAACAGGGCGATGAACTCGCCCAGCGTGCTGCCGCCGTTGCGGCCGAAGTACTTGAGCGCCTCGGTGAGGACCGCCCTTTCCAGCCGCGCCCTGTCGGTCCCCTTATTCGCGTTGACCCGCGGCGCGAACGCGTCGACGGCGGCGTAAACCGCGGCGTCGAACTCGTCGGGGCTGTCGACGATGTCCGCGAACGCCGGCAGCGGCTGGAAGACCAGCGGCCGGCCGCCCTGCCGGCCCGGCGTCCACACCACCACGTCGGTCCTGTCCAGGTACTCCCGCGCCTGAGCGGCATCGTCGCCGATCCAGAGCTCCGGAGCCTCTGGCCAGGCGTCGCCGAGCCGTGCCAGGTCGTTGTTCGGGTCGAGCACGATGGCCGAGATCCCGCGCAGCGCGCATTCTTCCACCATTCGCCGGATCAATACGGTCTTGCCGGAGCCGGAACCGGCGAAGATCGCGGTGTGCTTTGGCAGCAGCCGCAGCTCAAGGGACGCCGACGCGCCGCCGACCATCGTGGTGCCCACCCGGATCGCCGGCCGGTTGTCATGCTCGAAGCCCGCCGGTGACGACCCGGCGGGGGGCTCTCGGCATAACGGCTCCTGGCAATTTGGCCAGCGAGCGCCAGCCTCTCTCAG